>NZ_MJGC01000066.1 GCF_001746915.1 Desertifilum tharense IPPAS B-1220 | reverse complement strand
CCCCCCATCCTCCCATCCCCCCATCCCCCCATCCCCCCACCCCCCCATCCTCTTCTTCCCCAACCCCCAACTCCTAATTCCCAACTCCCTTCTTCCCTGTTGCCAACAAAGACGCAAGGGCTTAAGTTCAACAGAGATGAGTATTGTTGGGTTGATCGAATGCTGGCAAAGCGAATTTTACCGTGTTTGGATGTGAAAGCGGGTCGGGTGGTGAAGGGGGTGAATTTTGTCGATCTTCGGGATGCGGGCGATCCGGTAGAGTTGGCACAGGTTTATAATGATGCGGGGGCTGATGAGTTGGTGTTTCTGGATATTACAGCCACTCATGAAGACCGCGACATTATTCTAGATGTGGTCTACCGGACAGCCGAACAGGTGTTTATTCCCCTAACGGTGGGCGGGGGAATTCAATCCTTAGAAATGATTAAAAGTTTGTTAAGGGCGGGGGCGGATAAAGTTAGTATTAATTCCGCCGCAGTGCGCGATCCAGCGTTGATTAACCGAGCGAGCGATCGCTTTGGCAATCAGTGTATTGTGGTGGCTATTGATGCTCGGCGACGCACCGATCCGGAGAATCCGGGTTGGGACGTTTATGTCCGGGGCGGTCGAGAGAATACAGGTATTGATGCAATTGCTTGGGCAAAAGAGGTAGAACAGCGGGGTGCTGGAGAACTCCTCGTGACCAGTATGGACGCCGATGGGACGCAGGCGGGCTATGATTTAGCTCTAACCCGCGCGATCGCAGAAGCGGTACAAATTCCAGCGATCGCTTCTGGTGGGGCTGGAAATTGTCAGCATATCGCCCAAGCTTTAACGGATGGGAAAGCGGAAGCCGCCCTATTAGCTTCTCTTTTGCATTACGGACAGTTAAGCGTTGCTCAAATTAAGCAGCATTTGACTGAGCAAAATATTCCGGTTCGTTATAACGGAGCCTGAGTTTAGCCCAAAAGTAGCTCTCGATCGAGAAGTGGACACTGGCACGAGGAGAACTGTTACAATACAGTTAATGTTACGTTTCGTAAACTTGCAATGATCGTTATTCTCATAATCGTCATTGCCTTAGTTGCCTGGTCTCTTCACCTAATGCAAGAGGCTGTAGAACAGCGAGAGTTTTCGCTGATGCTGGCTGGATTTTTAGTGGCCGTCTCTGCTGCTGCAATGGTTGCCGTCTATTTCTTGATGGGTCACTATGTCGGCTATATGAGTCAGATGAACCACGAATCCTCAGTGTCAGTGGACTTCTCTGAATCGATGAGTTGGGTGGTGTTGTCCGAGGAACCTAGAGCCTCTTGGGAACCCTCCTCCCAAACCAGTACGCTGATGCGCTACTAAGGAAGCGATCGCTATTTTTCAGTTCAAAGTTCAGATACCTCATTATTAACATAAGATTAAAAATCGGATCGATAGAATGCCCCGAATCCACTATTGGCGATCGTCCTGAGTGCAATTGCTTGCAGGAGGTTTTCTAAGTTCTCCCCAAATCCGATAAGATGCCAAAGGGTAAGTTTGTGGCTGATAAGCGCTGATTTGCTGTGAATTCAGCAAATTAACGGTGATTGCTGCCCAATCTAACCAACTACAATGAGGACTTGTTTTGTATTTCTCGCGCTGACGGGCGAGTCAGCAAAACTCAACTCAACCTCCTCAGATGAAGGCAATTTTTTGCCGATAACAGGAAGTTGCCGTTAGGAGACTATGATATGGAAAATGTCATACCAGAGCTTGATAGTATCAGTCGCAAACTAATGAGCATGGATCGACCCAAAAAGCCGAAGATGCTGGTGGTGGATGACGAGCCAGATAATCTAGATTTACTGTACCGAACCTTTCGGCGAGATTTTCAAGTTCTCAGGGCAGAAAGTGGCGTCCGCGCCTTGGAGGTTCTGGCGAGCGAAGGGGAAGTTGCTGTCATTATTTCTGACCAACGGATGCCAGAAATGAAGGGAACCGAGTTTCTCAGCCGGACAGTTCCCCAGTTTCCCAACACGATGCGGATTATTCTTACCGGGTTTACCGATGTGGAAGACCTGGTGGAAGCCATTAACTCCGGTCAAGTTTATAAATATATTACAAAGCCTTGGGACCCTAACGAACTCAAGGCAGTTGTGCAGCGAGCCGCAGAAACCTACGAACTCCTCAAACAGCGTACCGAGGAACTGCACCGCGCTCAAGCTCAAACGGCTTTACTCTACACGATCGTCCAAGTCTCTCGCGAATCTTCGGGAACTGAGGAAATTCTCACCCCTCTCGCCGAAGCATTTGGCAAGAATTTCGACGCTGACGGCTGCATTTTGCAACTGGTGCAGGGGACTTCATTACTCGCCACTCAGGGGACTTATAGCAAGACCCAGGGGGTGGAGAATTGGCTGGCGAAAGACCCCTTGGCCGCAGAAGCGATCGCCTCTAGCAGTATGCAAGTGTCTGTGAACGTGGCAGCCGATAGCGCGTTGGCAGAGGTGGAACATTATGCGGCAACTGGAACTCAAGCGCATTTAATTATCCCCATTACCCACGACGATCGGGTTTTAGCGGTACTTTCCTTGCAGTGGAAGCAGCCTTGCCGACTGCGGGAGGATGAATTAACCTCAATCCACCTGTCGGCTCAACTGGTGGCTTTAGCGTTGATTTGTACCCATAACGTGCAGGCGGTGGGTTAACCCATGCAAGCGGATCGGGTGCGAGAAATTTTTGACCGGATCGCTCCGGTGTACGATCGCCTCAATGATGGGTTAAGTCTGGGACAGCATCGCGTCTGGAAACAGATGACCATTAAGTGGAGTGCGGCGAAACCGGGAGACACCTGTTTAGATTTGTGTTGTGGCAGTGGCGATCTGAGTCTAAGGCTCAGTCATTGCGTCGGCGATCGCGGTCAGGTTTATGGGGTGGATTTTTCCCGCGAGTTGTTGGCGATCGCCAAAACGCGCCACTTAGAAGCGTATCCTCGCTATCCCATTCAATGGGTAGAAGCCGACGCCTTGCAGCTTCCCTTTGAGGAGGGTTGCTTTGATGCGGCAACAATGGGGTATGGGTTGCGAAATGTCACCGATATCCCCCAATGCTTGCGGGAGTTATACCGCGTGCTTAAACCGGGTGCAAAAGCCGCCATTTTAGATTTTCACCGGCCGAGTTTGGATTGGATGCGAACTTTTCAGCAGTGGTATCTCGATCGGATTGTCGTGCCAGCCGCTCAAAATCTGGGTTTAACGGAAGAATATGCTTACATTACCCCCAGTTTAGAACGGTTCCCAATGGGCGAACAACAGGTGGTGCTAGCCCAGCAGGCGGGTTTTGGTTTAGCCACTCACTACCCCATCGCGGGCGGTATGATGGGGGTATTGGTCGTTACCAAATAACAACGTTGTCGGTTAAGCGTCCTTTGATTTTGGAGAGGCGATCGCTCAGAACTTGATGAGTCTGTTGGCTATCGCTTGACTTTTTTACAATTTCGTGCTACTCAAAGACCTCGCTCTCAACTGCAACGCTTGAACCCCTGCTGTCAACTCACAACTGACTTTACCTTGAATTGGTCTGAACTCTGGATTTATATTGTTCCACCCGTTGCAGGTGGAGTGATTGGCTATTTTACCAACGATCTAGCCATCAAAATGCTGTTTCGTCCCTATCGCGCCTATACGCTAGGGGGGTGGAAGGTTCCGTTCACGCCGGGATTAATTCCTAGCAACCAGGAACGATTAGCCAAGCGGATCGCAGATACAATTATGGGGTCTTTACTGACTCCCACTGAACTGCAAAGTATTGCCAAACGCTTGCTAGCCACCGAACGAATGCAGAGTGCGATTTTGTGGTTGCTGAAATCTGCTCTCGACCAGATCCAAGCCGATAAAGAACAAAAGACGGTTAAAATTGTAGCGGGCGTCTTGCGCGATTTGTTAGGGCAATCTTTACCGCGTTTAATTAAGGTGTTGGCGCGGCGAGAGGATTTTTTAGAAGTTCAACTCAATCAGATTTTCGATCAAGTTCTTTTAGAGTTTCAACTGACAGAAGAACAAGCGCGATCGCTCTCAGATTGGCTGCTGATGGTGGTCATTCCCCCAGATGTGATTCGCCAAGCATTAGTCGATTTTCTCACCGATCGCAATATTCAAATTATTGATGAGGGATTTCGCGAAAAAACCAGTGGCACCTACTGGGTGGTTGCTAATTTATTAGGGTTAAAAAATAGTTTATCTCGCTTGCGAACCTATTGCTTGGATGAACGAGAAGAAGCTAATACTCGCATTCAGGAGTTAGTGATTTCTTTGAATGTGCGCGATCGCATTAAGCAGTGGTTGAAAAATGTCTCCCTGCAAAACCTTCCTGTCTCTACAGTTCGCCAACTGCGGAAAACAATGCGCGAAAGCGTTCGCACCTACATCCAAACGCGAGGTTCAGATCTCCTGCAAGGTTTAAGTTCTTCAATTGATTGGGAAAATGTTGCCAGTATTGCGATTAATCGCTTAAGAACTTCTCCCGTGCTGACTTCTTCTTTGGAAGTGATTAGTCAGGAACTGGCTTTAATATTAGAACGCTATCTAGAACGAGATTTAGAAATTATTGTTGCCCAAACTTTGCCGATTTTAGATATCGATCAAGTGATTATCGATCGAGTGAACGCGACTTCCCCCAGCGATTTAGAAACGGCGATTAATGGGATTGTTCGCAGCGAATTGCAAGCCATTGTAAATTTAGGAGGTGTCCTCGGTTTTATTATTGGTTTGTTGCAAACCGTTTTACTCATTTATCAGCAGATTTAGCGCCTTAACTCTCCGGTTTAGATGGAGTCTATTCGATGGTCAATGTTAAACCTAGATTTGAAAGTTTTGCAGAGTATCTCCTCTACGAAAATCGTTCAGAAAAATTTTATGAATTGTTTAACGGAGAACTCATCGAAATGCCTCCTGAATCAGGATTAAATGTTCAAATTGCTAATCGACTGTTCTTGGTTTTTGCTTTGATGCTAGGTACCGATCGAGTGAGGGCGCAAGGACTAGAATTGGAAGTGAAAGGCGAACCCAAAAATCGATATCCCGATCTTACTATTATTCGAGAAGAACATATTCAACAACTCTCAACGCGCAACACCATTCGCCTTTCTATGTTGCCGCCTCTACTCGTTGTTGAAATTGTCAGTCCTGGAGAGATTCAAAGAGAAAGAGATTACATCGCTAAAAGAATACAATATCAAGATTGCCAAATTCCTGAATATTGGATTGTCGATCCTCAGCTACAAGCGATTATTGTATTAGAGTTAATCGACTCTGCTTATACAGAAGTGGGTCAGTTTAAGGATGATGAATGGGTCATCTCTCCCGGTTTCAGAGAACTGAATCTGAAGGTTTCTGATATTTTTATAACCCCTTAGCAATATAGCGCGATCGCTCAATTGTTTAAAAGTCGATTAGCAAACGCGATCGCGCTATCGGCGGCGCTGACAAAACCCACCCCATAGCAGGAACGCTTGCGCCAAACGCATACTGGAAGATGTCCGGCGGGTGCATTAAGACTAAAATTCAGTTCGTCGTAATAAAGCCATTTTTGCCGAACGCGCCAACCCACGCGATCGCAAAACTCCGGGTAAGCATACTCCACGCTAGCAAAAATTTCGAGTTGGATGCTCAAACCAAATAGCCCCCCGCTAAAGTCCACCCAAAGCCGATCGATCGTCTGTAAATCCGTTTGGGGAAACCCCGCAACATCCTCCAACCCCAGACAACCGGCGGTTTCTTGTTGAGTAATGGCTAACAACAACAGCCAAGTGTACTCATCCGCCTCCCGCCATTTCCCATCAGCTAACAGCATTTCGAGGTGAGTATAGTCCATTCCCACCTCTGAGGGCCAGCGGGCAGGGGCTGGAAAATTTAAGCTTTGTAAATCTCTTAAAAGCTGTTGAACAAGGGTTAAAAGTTCAGCGCGATCGCGTTTTGCGGTCTCTAACTCGGCCAACAGATGCGATCGCTCGATCGCCGCTTGGTGTAAACTGGCTTGCAACGCTTCTAACTTTGTCTCAAAACCTGCAAGCCTTGCAGCCGTGGAATCGGAAGCCTGACAAACCTCCCGATTGAGAGGTCGGGTTTGTTCCGGTTGGGAATCAATCACGATCGTCCCACTCGGTAACTGATAGCCCGTCAGAACTCCAGCTTTCCACCAACGCCAAGCCGTTTTGTAAGAAACGCCCGCTTGTCGGGCATAGTCAGAAAGTTTCAAATTCCGGCACGCAATAACTTTAAATACCGATCGTATCCTGAATAACTCAGGGTAGATTTGATCGAACTCAGACAAAAGTTAGGATGGGGCGGATTCGGATTTGTAAACCCATCATCACTCACTTGCAGTGCAGTTATAGGGAGGGCGATCGCGGTGATTTCTTCATCTCAACCCATAGCCATCGAACTCGATCGAATTGTTAGCCTGTGCCAGCAGAGTCCGATCGGCAAACGCTTACCCGGTGCCCTCTACATCCACCGCAGCGCCTTATCTCACCTCGATCCGCAACTGCAAGCTTACGCCAACGCCGCCCGCGCGATCGCCCCCACCCTAACGGAATTCACCTTAATTAAATTCCATTACGATCGACCCAAAATTTCTTACCTATTTTACCCCGACTTCGACAGCGATCCGCATCCGCAACTCGTCACCAGTTGGCAAATTGACTTAGCCAATCAAACTCTAGGCGATCGCGATTACACAACCAGCGACAATCCCCCCATTCTCCACCGCAAAGAAACCTTTGTCGCCCCCGACTATCCGGGCTACGAAACCTTCGCAGAACTGACGCGCCAAGAAGAAGCGATCGGACTTTTAGATAAACGGCGAGGAATGGCGATCGGCACCTTACAAAATTGGTTAGATTGTTTAGCCGAATTTGGGGTAGAAATTCACGATCATCAAGTCATTCAATCTCCCGAATTTGACAGACGATCCGTTCTTCCTCGCATCGAACGCCACAAAGCCGCCATTCCCCGCAAAGACGTATCGCGCCCGGTTCGGTTAGCCCTAGAAGCCGAATTATTTGCCCCAGAAGCGACCTTTTTTGATTACGGTTGCGGCTATGGGGGAGATGTGGAACGCCTCCACGAAAAAGGGATTGTGAGTGCAGGCTGGGACCCCTATTATCAGCCCGATGCGCCCCTAGTGTCGGCCGATATCGTTAACTTGGGTTACGTGATCAACGTGATTGAATGCCAAGCCGAACGTCGGGAAGCTTTAATTAAAGCCTGGGAATTAACCCAACAGGTGTTAATTGTCTCCGCCCAAGTTTTAATTAACGAACGTACAGACGGACAAATTGCCTATGGGGATGGCATTATTACGAGGCGCAATACCTTCCAGAAATATTACGAACAAGAAGAACTCAAAGTTTATATCGATCAAGTCTTAGAGGTGGATGCGGTTCCCGTCGGGTTGGGCGTTTACTTTGTGTTTCGCGATCGCACCCGCGCCACGAGTTTCCGCGCCTCTCGCTTCCATTCCCGCGCCTCCACTCCCCGCATCCGCCAACCCAGCAAGCGGTTTGAAGACTATCAAGAACTCGTCGCCCCCGTTATGACCTTTTTTACCGAACGGGGAAGGCTACCCTATAAAGGGGAACTCCCCACAGAAGCCGAAATTTTAGACGAATTTAGAACCTATCGCCGCGCCTTTCAACTAATTTTACAGGTTACGCAGGCCGAAGAGTGGGACGCTTTGAGCGATCGCCGTCGAGACGACCTCCTAGTCTATATTGCCCTCACCCAATTTGGCAATCGACCCAAAAAAATCAGCGAATTTTCTCCCCTCGTCCAAAACGATATTAAAAGCTTATTTGGTAGCTATCGCACTGCCTGCATTCTCGCCGATCAAATGCTCTTTAGCATTGGCGATCTCAACTTTGTCAAAAAATGCTGCCAGCATACCCCCGTCGGAAAACAATCTAAGCGCGCCTTTTCCGTTCACCGTCGCTATCTCGATACCCTCGATCCGAGATTGCGTCTCTACGAAGGTTGCGCCAATCGTACCATCGGACGCCTAGAAAACGTCACCACAATTAAATTCCACACCGATCGGCCAAAAATCTCGTATCACTACTATCCCGATTTCGACACCGATCCGCACCCAGTTTTACACACCAGTATGCAAATTGACTTGCGCGACTTAACCGTCAGTTATAAAGACTACTCAACCCTCAAAGATCCGCCCATCCTCCACCAAAAAGATCGTCTAGTGGGTTCCGACTATCCCAACGCCGACAAATGGATCGAACTCACCCAAACAGAAACCAGTTGGGGACTCTACCAAGACGAACAAGCTATTCGCACTCGCCAAGGCTGGCTGCAATGTTTAGCCGAACATTGTGCCACAATTGAAAATCATCAACTCATCTATCGCCAGGATGCCGATCCGGAAGCCTTAAAGCTAGCAAAAGCCGCCCACCAAACGTTCGCACAAGAGTTTAACCGGGTTGACTGACAAAACTCCCAAAACCTTGATTCTTGGGTAGGTTGGGTTAGCCTTAGCGTAACCCAACGAAACCGCTGATACAGTTGAGTTTCGCGATGTTCAACCCAAAAGATTTGTCAGTCAATCAGCCCAAAACCTTAATTCTTGGGTAGGTTGGGTTAGCCTTAGCGTAACCCAACAAAACCGCTGATACAGTTGAGTTTCGCGATGTTCAACCCAAAAGATTTGTCAGTCAATCAGCCCAAAACCTTAATTCTTGGGTAGGTTGGGTTAGCCTTAGCGTAACCCAACGAAACCGCTGATACAGTTGAGTTTCGCCATGTTTAACCCAAAAGACTTGTCAGTCAATCAGGGAGTTTAACTCGTAATCCAATCAACTAACTTCTATCGGAAATCTTGGTTTTATAGATTAACCAGACTGATTTTTGACTCAGCACTTTTCTATAGCAGCGTTATCCCAATGGTTGCTTCACCCCCAATTAGAATTCCCCATCGCTTAAAAGTTACTGACGAACAGTTCTGGCAACTGTTGAAAGTTAATCCCGATATTCGGATGGAACGCACTGCTGAAGGCGAATTAATTATTATGGCACCCACGGGCAGCGAAAGCGGTTCTTTTAACCTAGAACTGAGTACAGATTTAGCAATTTGGAACCGTCAAACTGGTTTAGGGGTAGCTTTTGACTCTTCCACTGGTTTTCGCTTACCCAATGGTGCAACTCGTTCTCCGGATAGTTCCTGGGTGACAAAAGAACGGTGGAACGCGCTAACCCCTGAACAACGAAAAGGGTTTGCACCAATTTGCCCCGATTTCGTTTTAGAATTGGCGTCTCTAACAGACGATATCGAGGAACTCCGCGCTAAAATGCGCGAATATTTGGAAAATGGCAGTCGTTTAGGCTGGTCGATCGATCCGAGAACTCAGCAAGTTGAAATCTATCGTATCAGTCAATCTGTAGAGGTTCTGCAATCGCCTGCAACGCTTTCTGGTGAAGATGTTTTACCGGGATTTGTCCTCAGTCTAAACGTGATTTTTGATAGCAATCCCCAAGACGGTTAGGATATTAATCAAAACAAATAAGGTGAGCAATAATGCCCACCCAAAACCTAAACTCGCCTATTGACGGTTTAACGTTTATTTGTCGGGTTGAGGAGTCATCCGCAGGTAAGGCTTAACTTCGGTGTAGCCTTTGGGGAATTTCTCCTTGAGAACTTCGGGATCTTTGAGAGAGGGGACAATTACGCAGTCGCCGCCATCCGTCCAGTTTGCAGGGGTAGCAACGCTGTAATTGTCAGTCAGTTGTAGGGAGTCAATCACCCGCAGAATTTCATCAAAGTTGCGTCCTGTGCTAGCGGGGTAGGTGAGAACGAGGCGCAGCTTTCTTTGCGGATCGATGATGAATACAGAACGCACGGTGAGGGTGTTGTTGGCGTTCGGGTGAATCATGTCATACAGATCCGAGACTTTGCGATCGGGATCTGCCAAAATCGGATAGTTCAGCGTGGTGCTTTGGGTTTCTTCAATATCTTGCGTCCAACCCTTGTGAGATTCGACATCATCAACGCTGAGAGCAATGGTTTTGACGTTGCGCTTGTCAAATTCGGGTTTAAGTTTTGCAACCATCCCCAATTCGGTCGTGCAAACGGGGGTAAAATCTGCGGGGTGAGAAAACAGTACAACCCAACTGTCACCTGCCCACTCGAAAAAGTCGATTTCGCCGTGGGTGGAGTTTTGCTTAAAATTGGGTACTGTGTCACCGAGTCGGAGAGACATAACTTGAGTTCCTGCGATCTATGAAAATTATCGTCTATTCTGCATCATGCCATAAAAGCACAGTTTTCCGACCGGAGTTTAGAACATCTTTGGGTTTGTATTGATTTTTCTAAACAGCTATATTAATTTTATTTATCAATTCGCGATCGCCTTGGGCAAAACTCAGCCAGAAACATACAGCAAATCTGCCCATTTTCTCTAAAACACAAGAATCTTTACAGTTATTCGGTTTAGATCGATGTTTTTACTCCTACAGAGCTTAATTCAAGCCATTCAACCGTTCTTAGTCCCGCTGTGCTTTATTTTTGCCTGGACGCTGATAGGATTAATAGCTTGGAGTCTGTGGTCTGCCATCCAAGACGGGGTGGCTAAAGCCAAACAGATGCATCAAATTCCCTGTACGGGTTGCCAATTTTTTACCAATGACTACCGGCTGAAGTGTACGGTACATCCCGATATTGCGAATTCAGAGCAAGCGATTGATTGCACCGATTTCACAGCCGTCAACAATCCATTAAATGTCCATTAATTGACCCAACCCTATGCTAATTCGCAAATTGCATGAATGCGAGGAATTTATTGCCGGAGATGGCACCCAACTAAGGGAGTTGTTACACCCGGATAAGCAGCCGTTGGAACTGCGCTACAGTTTAGCTCATGCGATTGTTCCGGTTGGACAGACTTCTATTTTGCACTCGCTAACCACCTCTGAGGTGTATTACATCCTGAGTGGAGAAGGCGAAATGCATATTGATGAGGAAGTGCGGCGGGTAGAACCGGGGGATGCTGTTTATATTCCGCCGAATGCCAAGCAGTTCATTCACAATTGCGGCCAAGAACCTTTAGTGTTTATTTGTATGGTCGATCCGGCTTGGCGCAAGGAAGATGAAACAATTTACGCTGAAGAGTAGCTGGGGGTAGAGAGGGCGATCGCCTTGGGCCTTCTGTTTTAGAATGCAAAGAGGATCGGCATTCCCCATTTTCCAAACTTCATGATTGAGACCGTACAGACTCAGCTTTATTACCTGCAACAGTTCGCGAACCACCTCGTCGCCAACCAACTCACCCATATCAACGCCATTAGCATTGGCACGATTTTTCTAGCAGGATTGTTGACCAGCCTCACCCCCTGTATGCTGTCCATGCTGCCCATTACCATTGGCTATATTGGCGGTTATGAGGCACAAACGCGGCTGCAAGCGGCTACTCAATCGACTTGGTTTGCTTTGGGATTGGCAACAACCCTGGCTGGATTGGGGATTCTGGCTGCCGTCGTCGGGAAAGTTTACGGACAAATTGGCATCGGTTTGCCGATCGTCGTCAGCGCGATCGCGATTATTATGGGCTTGAACCTCCTAGAGGCCCTACCCCTGCAACTGCCTTCTTGGGGAGGCATGGACTGGATCTCGAAAGAATGGCCCGATGGGGTGAGATCCTACCTGATTGGTTTAACCTTCGGCTTAGTCGCTTCCCCTTGCAGCACTCCAGTTTTAGCCTCCCTGCTGGCCTGGATTTCCACCACCAAAGACCCGCTGTTGGGAAGTGCCTTACTG
The DNA here is from genome assembly GCF_001746915.1 of Desertifilum tharense IPPAS B-1220. NCBI lineage: Bacteria > Bacillati > Cyanobacteriota > Cyanophyceae > Desertifilales > Desertifilaceae > Desertifilum > Desertifilum tharense. The sequence goes on along the minus strand of NZ_MJGC01000066.1, from coordinate 216,914 downwards.
TTATCCTATACAGCAGGTTATGTCTCGCCCTTAATTTTGGCTGGAACCTTCACCGCCTCAATCAAAAAAATCCTAGAACTGCGTCAATGGTCAAACTGGATTACTCCAGTCAGTGGTGCCTTATTAGTCGCATTTGGGGTTTTTTCCCTGCTGTTCCGTCTGATTCCTGCTGTTTGACACCCGGTTGGGTGATGGTTTGTATCTGGCACTCTAATGACTTCTAATCGCCTATTTTTGTCTAAATTATCGAGCTTGTGGACGGTTCCACAAGGGTATTTCAAAAAAGAGTTATTACCTGTTTTAGCAGATTTGCGCTTGGCCATTATCCTGCTGTTGGCGATCGCGCTATTCAGTATTTCTGGTACGGTCATCGAACAGGGACAATCCCTCGCCTTTTATCAAGCGAACTATCCCGAAGATCCGGCCCTATTTGGCTTTCTGAGTTGGAAAGTCCTCTTAACCCTAGGCCTAGACCATGTCTATCGAACCTGGTGGTTTCTGGCACTATTAATCCTCTTTGGTTCCAGCTTAACGGCCTGCACCTTTACCCGCCAATTCCCCGCCCTGAAAGCGGCCCGACGCTGGCAATTTTACAAACAGCCGCGACAATTTGAGAAACTCGCCCTCAGTACAGAACTCGCGTCTGGTTCTCCCGACTCCTTAGAAACCCTTTTGCAAAACTACCGCTATCGCGTCTTTCGCGAAGGCGATACCCTCTACGCCCGCAAAGGGATTGCAGGACGGATCGGCCCGATTATTGTTCACGCCAGTATGCTGCTAATTTTGGCGGGTTCCATTATCGGTGCAATGACAGGTTTTGTTGCCCAAGAGATGATTCCTAGCGGGGAAACCTTCCAAATTCGCAATATCCTCGATGCGGGCCCCTACGCCGCCTCGCAAGTTCCCAAAGATTGGTCGGTGAAAGTGAATCGCTTTTGGATTGACTATACGCCCAACGGCACCATCGACCAGTTTTACTCCGATTTATCGGTTTTGGATAAAGACGGAAACGAGGTAAAGCGCAAAACCATTCATGTGAACGAACCCCTGCGTTACAAGGGCGTCACCTTATATCAAGCCGACTGGGGATTAGCAGCAGTCCAGGTGCAACTGAATAATAGCCCGATTTTTCAACTGCCGATGGGTCAGTTGGATACCCAGGGAAAAGGCCGCCTTTGGGGGACTTGGATTCCCACCAAGCCAGATTTGAGTGCAGGGGTATCGCTGATTGCCAAAGATTTACAGGGAATGCTGTTAATTTATGATGCGCGGGGTCAACTGATTTCTACCCTCCGCGAGGGGATGGGGTTAGAGGTGAATGACGTGACGCTGAAAATCCGCGAAGTCATTGGCAGTACGGGATTGCAAATTAAAGCCGATCCGGGGATTCCGGTGGTTTATGCGGGGTTTGGGTTGTTGATGGTGGGGGTGGTGATGAGTTATCTGTCTCACTCTCAAATTTGGGCGTTGCAAGCGGGCGATCGCTTTTATGTGGGAGGACGGACAAATCGCGCCCAGGTGGTGTTTGAACGAGAACTGATGAGCATTTTGGAGCAGTTAGAGCGATCGCCTCATTCAGCGAATTGATAAGCTAGAGGGAGTATTGCCATGCACTTAGGGACAAGCGATTGTTAATGCTAGGTGCCGATGGGCGATCGCGCTACGGATGTGTTTCACTCGGCAACAGCCCATCTCCCTCGTTTATGGGTTGTTTCACTTCAGCCCTCTGTTCTGGCTAGCTTCCCCTAATTTTCCTTTGTAGGAGCAATCATGATGATCGATTTTCCGGGCTACCAGATTCTAGCGAAGATTTATGAAAGCTCTAATTCGCTAGTTTATCGCGGTCATCGCGAGTCGGACAATCTCCCCGTGATTCTCAAGATTCTCCACGAGGACTATCCACCCCCAGAAAAGTTGACTCGCTACAAGCAGGAATTTGAAATTACTCGCAGTCTGAATCTTCCTGGCGTGGTAAAAGCTTACGGCTTACAAAATTACCAAAATACACTCGCCATGATCCTAGAAGACTTCGGGGGAGAATCGCTGAGGATTTTAATGTCCTCGCAGAAGTTTACATTTTTAGGGTTTCTCACCCTCGCCATTAAAATTACCGAAAGCTTAGGCGAATTGCATAGCGCTAACGTTATTCATAAAGATATTAATCCGTCTAATGTCGTTGTTAACCCCTTAACCGGACAAGTTAAGCTGATTGATTTCAGTATTTCTAGTATCTTGACGCGAGAAACTCCGACTTTAACCAATCCTTCGGTTTTAGAAGGGACGCTGGCGTATATGTCTCCCGAACAAACGGGAAGAATGAATCGAACCCTAGACTATCGCACGGATTTTTATTCGCTAGGGGTGACGTTTTATGAAATCTTAACCCACCAACTCCCGTTTACGGCAACCGATCCAATGGAATTAGTCCATTGTCATATTGCCAAACAGCCGGTTCCCCCGCATTTAGTCAACCCAGACGTTCCTAAAGTTATCTCTGAAATTGTGATGAAGCTGTTGGCAAAAGCAGCCGAAGACCGATATCAAAGTGCTTATGGATTGAAAGCCGATTTAGAAAATTGTCTCAATCAACTGCAAGTTACAGGTTATATTGCGGATTTTGCGTTAGGCAGCCAAGATATTGCCGATAAATTTCAAATTCCCCAAAAACTTTACGGGCGCGAACGCGAAGTCGAAACCCTGTTAGAAGCCTTTGAACGCGTCAGCCAAGGGACAACCGAAATTATGCTGGTTGCGGGTTATTCTGGGGTCGGGAAATCGGCGTTAGTGCAAGAAATTTATAAGCCCATTACTCGCAAATACGGTTATTTTGTCAGCGGGAAGTTCGATCAACTGCAACGCAGTATTCCGTATTCAGCAATTGTCAGCGCCTTCTCAGAATTGGTGCGCTTGTTGCTGACTGAAACCGAAACTCAGCTAGAGGCTTGGCGGCAAAAACTGACGCACGCCCTCGGCCCGAATGGGCAAATTATTATTGATGTTATTCCCGAAGTGGAGTGGATTATTGGCCCTCAGTTACCTGTGGCAGAACTGGGGCCAACAGAAACGCAAAATCGCTTTAATCAAGTTTTTCAAAACTTTATTCGCGTTTTTTGTCAACCGGAACATCCCCTGGCGATCTTTTTAGACGATCTCCAGTGGGCGGACTCTGCAACGTTGAAGTTAATTGATTTAATTGTCACCGATCCCCAGATTAAGCATCTATTTTTAATTGGGGCTTATCGCGATAATGAGGTGAGTTCAACCCATCCTTTAACGATCGTGATTGATTCGTTAGTGCAAGAGAATGTTACGGTTAATCAGATTAGTTTAGTGCCGTTAAAACTAGAAAAAGTAACGCAATTGATCGCAGATACCCTCCATAGCGATCGCGAATGCATTAAACCCCTAGCTGAGTTAACCCTTCGCAAGACAGAGGGAAACCCGTTTTTTGTCAATGAGTTCTTAAAAACACTTTACCAAGAGAACCTGTTAACCTTTACAACCCCCCAGTCAGGGGGAATTGGGCGATGGCAGTGGGATATTGCTCAAATTGAGGCGATCGCCATTACCGATAATGTGGTTGACTTAATGATCCGCAAACTCCGCAAACTCCCGGAAGCAACGCAACAAGTGCTGCGGTTAGTGGCCTGTTTGGGGAATCAATTTGACTTAAACACGCTCTCTTTAATCTACGAAAAAGAATCCTTTGAAACCTTTCAAGACCTATTACCCGCAATTCAAATAGGCTTAATTCAAGCCACTTCAGAATTAGAAGCAACGGAAGCCGAAGCCATTAATTCGCCTTTATTAATTCTCAATTATAAGTTTTTGCACGACCGCGTTCAGCAGGCCGCCTACACCTTAATTGATGACGATCGTAAAAAAGTTGTACACCTGAGAATTGGACGCTTGTTGCTAGCAAGTACCCCAGTTGAATACCGTTCGGAACGGATTTTTGAATTAATCGATCACCTGAATATTGGGCGCAGCTTAATTCAAGATCGAGGGGAATTACTAGAACTCGCAACGCTGAACTTAGAAGCCGCTAAAAAAGCAAAAGATGCCACAGCTTATGTCGCGGCGCGCGAATACCTAACGGCAGCAATGGAAGGCTTGGGGCCAGAGATTTGGCAAGAGTCGTATGACTTAGCCTTAGCCTTGCATAAGGAACGAGCAGAAATCGAACATCTCAATAGTAACTTTGAAGAATCCGAACAATTTATTCAAATCACCTTAGAGCAAGTTCACTCTCTTTTAGAGAAAACAGAAATCTATAACCTGCTCCTTATTCAGTATACATTACAAGGGAAAAGCGAAGAAGCGATCGCCGCCGCCAAAACCGCCTTATCTTTACTCGGTTTAGAGATACCTGAAACTGATATCGGAGCTGCCATTGGCACTGAATTGGCTGAGGCAAAAAGCAACCTGGGAGACTTGCCAATTTCCGAGCTGTATCACAAGCCTGAAATGGCAAGTCCGGAAAACAAAATTGCACTTAAACTGCTCAATAACCTCCTCCCCTCAGCTTATTTTAGAAGCGCGGAACTGTGGACATTAGTAGCACTGAAAGCCGTAAATCTTTCCCTCAAGTATGGAGATGCACCCGAATCAGCACCTTGCTATGGAACCTACGGTATTCTCCTCACCTCCATCTTTGGCGATTATAAATCGGCTTACGAATTTGGTGTCGTCTCGCTAAAATTGAGCGAAAAATGGCGCAGGCTAGATTTAAAATGTAAAGTCTGTAGTACCCTAGCCAATGCCCTCAACTTCTGGTTCAAACCCCTCAAAGAGTCCAACTATCTGAACAATGAAGGCTACCAAGCGGGGTTAGATTCTGGCGACTTGCAATTCGCTGGATACATCCTTAATTACAAAGCCACTAACTTCTTCTTTCAAGGAAGAAACCTATCTCAAATCCTTTCAGAGTTACCAGGGTATCTGCAATTCACCCAGAAGTCAAAAAATCAAATGGCAACAGATACCATTCAAGGATTAGAGTTCATTTTACTCAATCTTCGCAAACTGACCGAGCATAAACTCGCCTTCTCTACAGAAACATTAGATGATGCAGTCTTTCAAAGCAACTGCGAACAAAATCAAAACTTTTATTCCCTCTGTATTTACCAGATTCTTAAACTGCAAATTCTCTATCTTTATGGCGAATTCCAAGAAGCGCTAAAGTTGGTTGAAACCATCGAAAAGAACCTGCAATTCGTTACGGGAATCTTTGTATCCACTGAATTTAATTTTTATAACTCTCTGCTACTAGCAGCCCTCTATCCAACAGCTACCGCCGAGGAACAACAGCGCTATCTCGAAAAAATTGAAAGCAATCAAAAATCGCTGAAAATCTGGGCTGAAAACAGTGCAGAGAATTTTCTGCATAAGTTGCTTTTTGTAGAAGCAGAAGTGGCGCGGGCTTTAGGTCAATTTGAAACCGCCCTTGACCTTTATGAACAAGCAATTTCCACCGCTAGAGAAAATGACTTTATTCAACATGAAGCTCTGATTAATGAAAGAGTAGCTTTATTTTGGGTAGAGCGAAATAAACCCAAATATGTTAAAGTTCATATTCGCGATGCTTATTTTGGCTATCAACGTTGGGGCGCAATTCGCAAAACAGAAGAGTTAGAAACGCAATATCCTCAGTTTTGTAGTCCGTCGCGTTCTCCCATTCGCTTACCCGGTCAAGATATCGTCTCAGTCATCCATACTTCTACCGGAAGTCGCTCTGAGGTGCTAGATTTAGGGACGGTCATGAAAGCCTCTCAAGCGATATCCAGCGAAATTGTTCTCGATAAGTTGCTCTCATCTTTGATGAGAATCTTGATTGAAAATGCGGGAGCGCAAAAGGGATTTTTGTTACTCCCTAAAGAGGAAGGATTGCAGATTGCGGCTCAAGCTTCTGTTACTCAAGAACAAGTGGTTATTCGGGATTCTGCTTTAAAAGAAGCAGGGGAAGATTTGCCCATTGCCATTATTCATTATGTTGAAAGAACCCTGACCGATGTTGTATTGGGTCATGCGGCTAATGATGGGCGTTTTAGTAGCGATTCCTATGTGGTCAATCAACAACTTAAGTCGATTTTATGTACGCCAATTGTTAACCACGGTCAACTGATTGGGATACTTTATTTAGAAAATAATTTGATTGTAGGAGCGTTTACGCCAGAGCGCTTAGAAGTCTTGCGCCTGCTTTCTTCCCAAACCGCAATCTCTCTAGAAAATGCCCTGCTGTACGCTTCAATGGAACAGAAGGTGCAGCAAAGAACGCAGGAGTTAAATGATAAAAACGAACGCTTATCAAAAGCATTGCAGGAATTAAGAAAGACGCAAGCTCAACTGATTCAGACTGAGAAAATGTCCGGTTTAGGGCAAATGGTTGCGGGTATTGCTCACGAAATTAATAACCCCATCAGCTTTATCTATGGCAATATTGAACACGCGAATAATTACATTCAAGATATCTTCAATTTGCTGCGCGCTTATCAGCAAGAAGTTCCTCAACCTTCTGCTCAAATTCAAACGATTATCGATCGAATTGATTTAGATTTTCTGATTGAAGACTTGCAAAATCTCTTAGAATCAATGCAAGTTGGAGCAGAACGCATTCGCAATATTATTTTATCTTTGCGAAACTTCTCTCGCTTGGATGAAGCTTCTATGAAGCCTGTTGATATTCATTCGGGAATTGATAGCACTGTGATGCTGTTACAGCCTCGTCTGAGAGCAGAAGGCGATCGCACTGAGATTGAAATCCGTAGAGAGTACAGCGAATTACCAAAAATTACCTGTTATGCCTCTCAACTCAATCAGGTTTTTATGAATATTCTAACGAATGCCATTGATGCAATTGATGAGGTTAGGAAACAGGCGAGCGATCGCTCTTTCGATCCCATCATCACAATTCGTACAGAAGCGCTTGACGATCGCCATATAAAGATTCAAATTATTGATAATGGCCCAGGGATGCCTGAAGACGTTCAGAAACGAATTTTCGATCCTTTCTTTACTACAAAACCTGTGGGTTCGGGAACTGGATTAGGTCTATCAATTAGCTATTCAATTATTGTAGACTCTCATGGAGGTCAACTGAGTTGCGCTTCATTACCCGGGCAAGGCTCAGAATTTATTATTCAAATTCCCAAACAACCTCAACTTTTAAATAGCGTCCAACCTAAAGCTATTAATTAATAATTGATAAATCTACCTAATTCTTCAAACTGAGATTAAATCGCTTTTTACCTCAAAGTTTGTGTTACACTTGTTGTCTCTATCGGGAGGCGCTACATCTAGTGTTTGTTCTTGATTTTTCAAGAATTTAACGCTATATGTAATGAATTTTCCCCTATTCCCAACACAGACAACTGACAAACTTCTACTATGGTTCGAGAACTCGAAAAAGCCATCTCTACAGGTGAATTTCCTGAAGCCGCACCTGTTGCTAATCCCGTGTTTTACCGCACGTACAGCCGTCGCATTGGAGACAAGCGCGAAACCTGGCAAGAAGTGTGCGATCGCACTGTCTCCGGTTTAACCAAACTCGGCAAACTCACCCCCCCAGAATCCGCCCTCCTCTACCGGATGCAAAGCCAGCTTAAAGCCCTCTCCTCTGGGCGCTGGCTATGGGTTGGCGGCACCGAATGGGTAGAACAGCAACAAAACTTCTCTGGGGCCTACAACTGCTCCTCTACCAATATTAGCGACTGGCGAGCCTTTGGCTTACTGATGGATTTAGCGATGATGGGATGCGGCACAGGTGCAGTTCTCGAACCGCGTTATATTAATCAGCTTCCCCCCATTCGCAACCGCTTAAACCTCAGCGTACAAGATACCGTTGGCGTTACCCCCGCCCTGCAACGCCGCGAAGAAACGGAAGTAAAAGTTACAGGCAATACGGTCATTATTCATGTCGGCGACTCTCGTAAAGGTTGGGTGAATTCCTATCAAACTTTACTGGAACTTTCTAGCGACGAACGCTTTAACGGCGAAGTTAACGTTAAAGTCGATCTCAGCGATATTCGACCCGCAGGCGAACCCTTAAAAGGCTTTGGCGGCGTTGCCAACCCCGTTAAATTGCCCGAACTCTATCAGCGGTGTACTGCACTTTTAAATAAAGCTGTTGGTCGTCAATTAACTTCTGTTGAATGCTGCTTATTAATTGATGAAGCAGCCGTGACCATCGTCGCTGGCAATATCCGCCGATGTTTACCTGAAGATGCCTTAGTTCATACTTCTAAAGGTCTGGTTAAGATTGCCGATGTTAAAGTGGGCGACTTAGTACAGACTCCCTTGGGTTTTCGGCGAGTCGTCAATAAGTTCGATCAAGGTTTTCAAGATGTTTACGAAATTGAAACCAACGCCACTTATCCAAGGGCTACTTTAAACCACAAACAGGCGGTTCTAGCGGATGCTCAAGGGGGGATTTGTTGGAAGTCTACCGCGAATTTGGTAGAGGGCGATCGCCTGCAACACAACCAACAGATTCTTCCGGGGACAGTCACCCATTTACCCCCTGACTTTACAGAAGCTAGACCTCTGCAAAGTCGAACGGTAAAACCCTTGATTATTCCCGATCTGACACCCGAAATTGCTTGGTTAATTGGCTTTACTCACGGCGATGGTTATGTGGCTTTGGGTCGTAATAAGCACGATAAGCCCTATGGTCGCGTTGAATGGTCAATGAATAGCCTGGATACTGAATTAACCGCTAGAATTCAAGGCAAAATTGATGCAGCATTAGCTTTGTTTGGACTCTCGGCAACTCATAGCCTGACTGAGGGTGAAAATACAGCTAAATCCATCTGTTCGGCGATCCGCTTGGCAGAATATTTTCATCGCTACATTAAACAGCCCAATATTCCCTTAGAAATTCCTAGCTTTATTTTGCAGGGTTCAGCGGATATTAGGGCCGCTTATTTAGCCGGATTAATGGATAGCGATGGTGCAATTAATAATCACCCTCCTATCCTTGTAACTTCGGTGTATCGCTCATTTGTTAGACAAGTAGGGGCAGTTTTATCGAGTTTAGGAATTGCTGGCAGAATAGCCGTCAACTCCCCTCAAAAGCAAGGATGGCAGGTGAAATATAGTCTAACGCTTCCAGCTCTCAAAGAGCGGTACAATGCTTTAATTGCGCCTCATTCCTTAAAAGGAAACCTCCGACAAGGGCTGAAGATGTGCGGTTTCACTGTTCCCGGTTCAGTGATGCGTGAAACCTATACCTATAGCGAAATGCGAGATATGGGTTTTCAAGGATCTCGCACGGTGGATGCAAATTATGAGCGTTACATTGTTGAAGCCAATCTCTCATTAGATATCCCTGTTACAGTCAAGGGTTTGGGGAGTTACGACCATATCCACACTTACGATATTGAAGTAGAAGAAGCCCATTGTTTCTACTGCGATGGCTATCTCACTCATAACAGTGCGGGAATGCGTCAATTTAACTCCCATGATGAATTAGGGGCAACTGCAAAAGATAATTTATGGCAGCAGGATGAGAACGGTAACTGGCGAATTGACCCAGAACGCGATTCTCTGCGGATGGCAAATCATACCCGTGTTTTCCATCAAAAACCAACCCTAGAAGAATCGATTAATGCTGTGAGAAAGCAGTATTATTCGGGAGAAGGGGCAATTCAATGGGCGGGTGAAGCCGTTGCTCGTTCTAATGTCGATTTATTCACAACTCCTCAACAGGAAAAAGAGTTTTTGCAAGCCTATTCTAAAGGAGAGGCAAAGCAGTGGATTCAACAGCATTATCCTGACATTGATGAAAAAGAGTTAGACCATCGTTTAAGCCGTTTGGGTCTCAATCCTTGCGGAGAAATTTTAGGCGCAGATTTTCACTGTGTTGACGGCAATACTCTGCTCATTACCCGCGATGGACTGCACCCCATTCGGGATGTAGTCGGGCAAACGGTAGAAGTTTGGAATGGTAAACGCTGGAGTCAAGTTGTTCCAATTCTAACAGGGCAAAATCGTCAACTGTACCGTGTTTCTTTTGGCGATGGTACTTATTTAGATGTTACGGAAAAACACCGTTTCTTTGTCAAAGATCGTTTTGGCAAAGATTATGAGGAATTGACCACAGCAGAATTAAGCGAACGGCTGAAAGCGAGCAAATATAAACTGCATACAGAACCGTTCCAAATTGTTTACACTGATGGCAAATTTGTCGAACCCACTTGGGCTTATACTTTAGGGCAACTGGTGGGAGATGGTTCTCTCTGTAAATCGCATGGTAAGCCCCAGTTACAACTGAGGTTGTATGGGGTAAAACGTCACCAAGAATTAACGATTGCAGGGCGTACTTCTGGTGAAAAGCGCTATTACACTGAGTCCAAGGAAGTTCCCTGTTTGCTCTATACCGGATTTCAAACCCATTTCGATCCAGAGCAAGTCCGTTTACTCAAAAATACGGCTCCTGCCTTTAGTGAAATTGCCACTTGGGATCGGGAATCTATTTTGCACTTTGTAGCTGGGTTGGCTGATGCAGATGGTTCGAGAGTTGAAAGTGGTGGGATTCGGATTTATCTGTCCGATTACGAGCGCGCCTATCGAGTCTATTTGTTGTTGGCTAAATGTGGGATTCGTTCTTCTATTAATTTGCAAGCCAAGGCTGGACAGATTACAAATCTAGGAATGCGTAACCGGGATTTGTGGTATTTACAAATTACTGATTGTGCGGCTATTCCTTGTCAACGGCTGGATACTTCCGGAGGACATTTACCCCAGGCGAAAGGAAAGTATCAAATTGTGCAATCTGTGGAAGCTCTACCGGGTAGGCATGAAACCTTCTGCTTTAATGAGCCGGAGTTCCATAAAGGGGTGTTTGGTGGAACCTTAACAGGTCAATGTAATTTGGCTGAGATTCACCTCAATCAAATCGATCCGAAAAACTTGCAAGAACAGGAAGATGCGTTTACAGCCGGGGCGCTTTCGGTTGCCATTTTACTCAATCATCAATTTACCGAACCGCGCTATCAATATAGCCGTTCCATCGATCCAATTGTGGGGGTTTCCTTTACTGGGTTGTTTGACTTCTTTGTACAGGCGTTTGGGGTGGAATGGTTGCGTTGGTGGGAAGAAGGTCGCCCGGAAACTGAGCAAGGTTTAGCCTTTAAACAGCAGGAAGCGGACTATTTGAACCGCTGGCGCGAGATTGTGCATCGGGTAGTGTGGGATTATTGCGACAACCATCAGCTAAAACGCCCCAACCGTTGCACGACGGTACAGCCTAGCGGTACCAAGTCGCTGTTAACGGGTGCTTCCCCAGGATGGCATCCCCCCAAAGCCCAACGCTTTCTCCGTCGCGTCACCTTCCGTAAAAACGATCCGGTTGCCCTCGCCTGTATCGATTACGGTTACAATGTGGTGCCCTCGCAATCGGATAAGGACGAAAATGGCAACCTGCTAAACGATCCATTCGATCCCAGATGTTCGGAATGGTTGGTAGAAATTCCAGTATCGGTGCTTTGGGCAGACTTACCGGGGGCGGATGAAATTGACATCAGCAAGTTCTCAGCTTTAGCCCAAATGGACTTTTATATGCAAGTCCAAAAACACTATACGCGCCACAACACCAGCGCCACCATTGAGTTACGGGAAAATGAGGTGGAAGGTTTAGGTCAGCGCATCTATCAGGCCATTGAAGAGGATGAAGGCTACATTTCTGCGGCCCTCCTCGCCCGGTTTGATGACTTGCAAACCTTCCCCCGTCTGCCGTTTGAACCGATTAGCAAACAGCAGTACGAACAACTCCTAGAAGAAGTTCAGCAGCGGCGAACAACGATGAATTTCCATACAGCGTTAAGTCGCTATGACTTGGGCGAAATGGTGGAAGCAGGGCCTGCGGGATGCGATTCTGATAAGTGTATGTTGCCCGAACAACAACCCAATTAATCGATTGTGTTGAATTAATATCCTCCCCAAATCGGGGAGGATTTTTTGTAGAGAGGTTGAATGCTATAGCGTTTTTTGATTGGATGAGATACGGCACGATCCCCCTAAATCCCCCTTAGTAAGGGAGACTTTGAAGAAAGTGTACTTCACGAACCGGAAAAATGCTGTATGTCTGTAAGCGATCGCACTTTATGCCAAATTCTGCTGGATACGCAAACAATTGCGGTGGTGGGACATTCGGATAAACCCACTAGGGTTAGCTACCAGATTGCCCAGTTTTTGCGCCAAGTGGGTTATCGGGTGATTCCCGTCAATCCCCAAATTCGCGAGATTGAGGGGGAAACCTGTTATGCGTCTTTGCGGGAGATTCCAGAGAGGGTAGATTTGGTGAATGTGTTTCGCCGCAGCGAATTTTTAGCGGAGATTGTAGAAGAGGCGATCGCAATCAACGCCGCTACCGTTTGGGCGCAGTTAGGCATCCAAGATGAAGCCGCCGCCCAAACCGCCCGCAATGCCGGAATCAACACCATTATGAATGCTTGCATTAAAATCGAGTATCAGCGCCTAGGGGTGCAGAAACGTTAGAATCCCAAACAGAAAGCGTAAGGAAATTAACCGCATGTTTTTAGACGAACTTAGCCCAATTTTTCGAGAACTCACCAAAGAACCCGTCGCCTTTTTCGGGGGATTTTTCTCTGGCGTCCTGCGCCTGAACCTGTACGAAGATCCCGTCAAAAGTTGGTTAGACCAACAGGTGGAATCTGCAACCACCGTGCCGTTCCCAAGCGATTACACCAACGGGAATGGGCCGCAGTCGATTTCTATCGAATAGGGATCGAGGCAAAAGGCACGATGAGTGTGTACTTTTGCCCAATATTCTCAATTTACGGATAGAAACTCAGTTGCGGTAAACCGAGGGTTTCATCCCAACCCATCATCAGGTTTAAGCATTGAATGGCTTGTCCGGCCTGGCCTTTAACGAGGTTATCAATCGCTGACATCACAATCACGCGATCCGTACGCGGATCGACCTCAATCCCGACATAGCAGAGATTGGTTCCACAGGCCCATTTCGTTTGGGGATAGGTACTACCGGGGAGAATTTTCACCCAAGGGGACGTGCGATAGAAGGCGGTGTAGATGGTAATCAGATCCTCGCGCACTAGCCCTGGATCGCGCAAGTTGGCGTAGACGGTGGCGAGAATTCCCCGGACCATCGGAACCAGGTGGGGGGTGAACTGAACCATCACCTCATGTCCGGCAAGGTCGCTACAGACCTGTTCAATTTCGGGCGTATGGCGGTGACGGGCGACCCCGTAGGCGGCGAAAGAGTTATCGGCTTCGGCGAGAAGTAAATGGGTTTTGGCGGCGCGTCCGCCTCCAGAGGTGCCGGATTTGGCATCGACAATGGCGGTTTCTGGAACGATTAACCCCTGCTTGAGTAGCGGGGAAAGGGCCAGAAGACTCGCGGTCGGGTAGCAACCCGGACAGCCGACGAGGTTGGCTGTGGCAATCCGATCGCGATACAGTTCGGGCAAGCCATAAACGGCAGTATCCGCCACATCTCGATCGTTGCGATCGCCTCCGTACCACGCCTTATAAGTCTCTAAGTTACTAAAGCGGTAATCGGCGGATAAGTCTAGAACCTTGCAACCCTTTTCTAGAAGTTTGGGGGCCATATTATAGGCTAACCCGTTGGGGAGAGAGAGAAACACCACCTGACAGCGAGAGGCGATCGCATCGAGATCGATGGGTTCAATGGTTAAATTGACGCGATGACCCAAATGCGGATACAGATCGCTAAAAGATTTTCCGGCACTACTATCCCCTCCCAGATAGGCAATTTCAATCTGAGGATGATCCATCAGGAGTCGGACGAGTTGTACGCCGCCATAACCTGATGCGCCAATAATCCCAACTGGAACTCGTCCTTGTGTGTCGCCCATCTTGCTTGACCCTTAAAACAAATCTCTGAAGAAATATGGTTAACGTTTGCTGCATTTTAGTACCAAAATTGGGAATGGGGAATTGAAATGCCATCATCGACAATTCAAAAAGAGTGCTAACTGAACCGCTTCGCGATCGGCACCGATCCATTTCAGCCTTTAACGGCTTTCCCACTTGGTACGACTCACACAAGATACACGATATGACGACGGATGGATTGTTTAATTCAATTGATGAAGCCCTGGCTGATTTAAAAGCCGGACGGGTGATTGTGGTGGTCGATGATGAGAACCGCGAAAATGAAGGGGATCTCATCTGCGCCGCCCAGTTTGCAACGCCCGATACGATTAACTTTATGGCGGTGGAAGCGCGGGGTTTAATTTGCTTGGCCTTAACGGGCGATCGCCTGGATGAATTAGACTTACCGTTGATGGTGAGCAATAACACCGATAGCAACCAAACAGCGTTTACGGTGAGTATTGACGCTTCGCCGCAAGTGGGCGTCAGTACGGGGATTTCGGCTGAGGATCGGGCAAAAACGATTCAGGTGGCGATTAACCCGGCGACGCGACCCACCGATTTACGGCGTCCTGGGCATATTTTCCCGTTGCGATCGCGTGCAGGGGGCGTCCTCAAGCGGGCCGGCCATACGGAAGCGGCGGTAGACCTCGCCTGTTTAGCTGGATTGTATCCGGGTGGGGTGATTTGCGAGATTCAAAACCCCGATGGATCGATGGCGCGTTTACCACAACTGTTGGAATATGCCAAACATCACAATCTGAAGATTATTAGTATTGCCGATTTAATTAGCTACCGCCTGCAACACGAACGGTTTGTGCGTCGGGAGACGGTCGCTAATTTGCCCTCCCAGTTCGGTCATTTTCAGATTTACGCCTACCGCAATCTGTTGGATAACTCGGATCACATTGCCATTGTCAAAGGCGATCCAGCCGAATTTAAAGACCAGGTGGTGATGGTACGCGTCCATTCGGAATGCTTGACGGGGGATGCGTTAGGTTCTTTGCGCTGCGACTGTCGGATGCAACTCCAGGCGGCGATGAAGATGATCGAACACGCGGGCCACGGGGTAGTGGTCTATCTGCGCCAAGAGGGACGGGGTATCGGTTTAATTAATAAGCTGAAAGCCTATTCTTTGCAAGATATGGGCTTGGATACGGTGGAAGCCAATGAAAAGTTAGGGTTTCCTGCCGATTTACGCAACTATGGGGTAGGGGCGCAAATTCTCAATGATTTAGGCGTCAAAAAGATTTGTCTGATTACCAATAATCCGCGTAAAATTGCGGGTTTGAAGGGTTACGGCTTGGAAATGGTCGATCGGGTACCGCTGTTAATTGAGGCGACGGATTATAATGCGGTGTATTTGGCGACGAAAGCCGAAAAACTCGGTCATCTCCTCTTACAAACCTATTTACTGACGGTGGCGATTCGCTGGCAAGATGAGAATTTGGGGGTGACGGAGCGTTACAATCGCTTGGAGAAGTTGCGCCATCTGGTGCGGATGCAGGATTTGGTGCTACAAGAAGAAGCAAGACCTGTGGCGATCGCGCTGTTTAGTCGTCCTGCGATTATCATCCATTTAGGCTTAGACCAACCCCAGGCGGCTTCTGGGGACTGGTATCAGCATCCGGAACATCCCTACCTGAGTGCGATCGCTTCTATCCTAGATGAACTTGCTTCTTGGCCCCAAGTTCAGCGCCTAGAATTCCTCGTTTCTTCTGGCCTCGATCCGCTAACGGGTTTACAGGTACAACTCGATCGTCAAACCTTTCCTCTGTCTCAGCAACCCTCTTCTATTGTCGGTAGCCTAGAAACTCAAACGATCTACAGTTTTCACCGCGACTAACACAAGGGACTCAAGTCCCTTGCTGATAGCTTAAGTCCTCTAAAGAGGACTAGAATTTTCTGAGGTAGGTTAAAGGCTTAGGTAATATTTTCTAAGCAGGAAATGTGGGTACTGTATAACTAAATTCCGGATTAGTCAGTTTTAACTGACTTTAGCTATTAGACAGGGGTTTTAACCCCTGGCTGTCTCGGTGCGATCGCACCAAGCCGCAGCCAGAAACCGGGTTTCTTTAAAAGATTATCGTTTTTCACCGAACCGCAGCCAGAGACCCGGTTTCTTTGCAAGCGCTATACTATCCACATCTACTCATGTGTTGTCCCATCCGGCATAATTGCACCCGTCAACTTTGCACCTTCTAAAATAGCGCCTTCTAATCTTGCTCCTTTTAAATTAGCCTTTTCTAAATTAGCTTTCGATAAATTTGCACCCCGCAAATCTGTTGAAGTTAAGTTAGCACTACTTAAGTTGGCTTCAGATAGGTTTGTACCACAAAGATTAGCACCATTTAAGATTGCCCCACTTAAATTTAAATTAGTAAGAGAGCAACCTACAAGGTTCACACTACTTAAATCTGCCCCCCCAAAGTTTACTCCAGCAAGTACGGCATTTTTCAAGTTTGCAGATACTAAATATGCTGCTGCTAAATTAGCACCAGTTAAATCAGCCTGTATTAAGTTAGCGGTATAGAGATTTACTGCGGTTAAATTAGCGTAATGCAAACGCGCTTCACTTAGGTTAGCAGAGGCTAAGTTAGCTTGTAAGAATTTAACATAGTAAAGAGTAGCTTTACTTAAGTTTGCTTTTGACAAGTCAGCTTGAGTTAAATCAGCACTTTCTAAGTTGGCTTGACTCAAGTTTGCTTTACTTAAGCTCGATCCTGTAAGGTTAATGTTAGGAAGGTGCCATCCTGATAGGTTGATGTTATTCAGGTAAGCATTTGGAGAGAGGACAAAAGCTTTGCTGTTAACTGGATTGAAATTCTCAGGAAATCTAGTATTTTTGCAAATTGCTCCTTCTAGATTAGTATCTTTTAAATTAGTAGTTTCAAAGTTGGCACTAAGAAATTTAGCTTGACTTAAATTAGCATGACTCAAATTAACTTGTGATAGCGTAGCTTCAACAAAGCAAGCCTTGGTTAAATTTGATTCGCTCATATCTGCTTCATCAAATTTACTAGTTCGATGAAAATAAGAATCAATTAGATTTGCCTTGATCAATTTAGATCGAGTTAGATTAGTTCTCTCGAATCTTGCCTTTTCAATCTTTGCATTTGTCAAGTTTGATTCAGTCAAATCACTAGAATAAAAAATACTTTTAGAAAATACTGCATTACTGAAGTTTGTCCTGGTAAGATTACTTGCTGAAAGGTTTACTTGATTTAAGATTGCTCCCTCTAAATTTGCATTGCTGAAGTTGCAATTTGACAAGTCAAAATCTGACAGCTTAATTTCTCTAAAATTCAGATTGCTAAAATCTCGTTCTCCGGCTTTGTAGCGTTCTAACAACTCTTCAGCAGTGATAGCGGGTGTCTGAGGCTTTACAGATAATTCTTCTACTTCTGTGTTATCGCTAGCAGAAGATAAATTAGCTGATTCAGAAGCTTCTTGAAGTGAAACTTGCTGTTGTTCAACTCGCTCTAGAAACTGTTGAATGACTTGGGCGTCTTCGGTTAAAGTGGGTTGAGAATGGGGTAAAGTTGAGGATTCAGGATAGTATCGATCTACAAAAGCTTGCAAACCTGAACTGTAACCTTGTCCGACAGCTTGAAAGCGCCATTCTCCGTTTTTGAGATAGAGACGACCGAATTCTAAGGCCGTTTCTTGGGTTAAAGGTTCCTGAAGATTGTAACGTGCCAGTTCGCTACCTGTATCGACATCTTCTAGGCGAATAAACGCAGTTTTGATATCGCCGAAACTTTGCTTTCTTTCCTCAGCGTCGTGGATGGTGACGATAAAGACAATTTCTTGAATGGCTGGATCGAGTTTGGCGAAATTGAGATAGAGTGTTTCATCATCGCCGAGAATTTTTCCGGTGCTGGTTCCATTGGCGTGTCGGAGGGAACCATCGGGCGATCGCACATTATTATAAAACACAAAATACTGGTCGTTGGGGAGCTTGCCCTCTTCCCCCAACATAAACGCCGAGACATCCATCTCGTACTGGCTCGGCACATTCCAGCCTAGCGCGATCGCAATTTTCTGTAAACCTGGAGACGCTTGAATGAGATTAAACCGTTCGCCTGCTACCAGTTGCACTCCCATGCGTCTCTACCCCTTGGAACCGTAACTGCTAGGGTACCAGAATTGCCCGATCGCGAATACGGGAACATTTCGGAAAAAGATTCGACTTTAAAAGGTTAAGACTGCGCTCAACTTTTCCGTTATTCCATATAACAACGAGCTTTTATCATGAAAAGAAGAGTCAAAACAGTTTATCAGGCGATCGCAGCTACCATTGGGATTAGTCTTCTGTGGCTAGGCGCGCCAGCCAAGGCTTACCCTGAGTTACAATACGAACACCTACAACTCAATACCAGCTTAGAACGCTGCGCCAGCTACGCCCAGACCGTCTTAGAAAGAAAAGGGTTTAGAACCTTACCTCCGCAGTTTAGCTCGGCGACAGGCTATCTACCGGGTATAAAAGCCGTCATCGATTGTACCCCTCTCGATCCCAAATTCACCCAAGCGACTATTATTGTGGCAGGCGAGAGCGATCGCACCTCCGAAGAAATTCTCAGCACCGTCAACCTCCTCTACCAAGCCATGAACGGAGAGGAGACAGTCGCCCTCAACTTTCGTAGATTTCGCGAAACTGTCCCTCGCCGCTTATTCTAGAATTTAGGTTTGCTGACCGTTCGCGATCGCAAAATTGGCAAAAATCAACTGATTAATCTGATCCCAACCGTACACCTGTTGGCGAAACGCCTTCCACTGTTCGTACACCTCCCGGAAGGTGCCATCCTTAGCCGCACTCTCCTCGTATAATTCAAACGTGGCTTTTTGCGCGGCTTGCATAATTTCCGGCGAATAAGCTGCTAACTGGGTGCCACTATCCACCAACCGCTTCAAGGCTTCCCCATTCTTAGCATCATACTGGGCCAGCATACTCATATTCGCCTCATAGGTAGCCGTCTTAAACACCTGTTGGTATTCCTTGGGGAGTTTATCCCAAGCGCTGCGGTTGACTTGCACTTCTAGGGTCGCTCCGGGTTCCCACCAGCCGGGATAATAGTAGTATTGCGCCGCCTTATTTAAACCCAGCTTTTCATCATCATACGGCCCCACCCATTCTGCCGCATCAATCGCCCCCCGTTCCAAAGCTAAGAAGATTTCGCCACCGGGAAGCACTTGGACATTCACCCCTAAGCGACTCATCACTTGTCCGCCTAAGCCAGGAATTCGCATCTTTAAGCCATTTAAGTCAGAAACCGATTGAATTCGGCGCTTAAACCAGCCTCCCATCTGCGTTCCGGTATTTCCCGCCGGAAGACTCACCACATTAAAATCAGCATAAAGTTTATTCAGGGCGTCTAAGCCATTGCCATGATACAGCCAGGAGTTTTGCTGTTGAGCGGTTAAACCAAAGGGAACCGTCGTCCCAAACCCCAAAGCGGGATTTTTCCCGACAAAATAGTAACTAGCTGTATGGCTGCATTCAACCGTACCCTGCTGGACAGCATCGAGGACTTCTAACCCCGGTACAATTTCACCGGCTGCAAAGGGGGTGATGGTAAACCGTCCGTAAGTCATCTCGCTGACGCGCTGACAAATGGTTTCGGCCCCACCAAAAATGGTATCGAGAGACTTGGGCCAACTCGTCGCCATCCGCCAGCGGACTGTGGGTTGTTCGAGGTTTTGTCCGCTTTGGGTTGACTGTGCAGTACACGCACCTAGCGTAGCAGCACTTCCCGCCGCGATCGCGCTATACGTTAGAAGTTTGCGACGTTTCATCTTTTTTGCCTTCCTTCCAGACACCGCTCATTCTATGAGCTACAGTGGTTTGTTATCTTCAATACTTGTAGCCGAAAAATGCAGCTATCCCGGAATTGGCAACGGTTCTTTAGAAATAGCGATCGCACCGATTGTTCTAGCAACCTAACTCACCCGTTAGGCGTCGGAGATGTCGAGTTTGATGTGCCGACCAAGGGCGATCGCATCGGCTGATAATTATACTGAGGTACATTTGTGCTAGTGATACATAAGCTGATTGTCCGATTTCATCAAGCCTGGGTTATCCCTGCCTTATTGGCAACGGTATTGTTCAATGCGGCGACTGCGGTTGCTCAACCGCGAATTTATAACCCCAAACCCTTACCCCCCAACAATGAGATTACCGATACCCTCTCGCGCGATGATATCCCCACCGGACAAGGAGGGTTTGCCAGAGACTATATCGTGGAACTCAACGAAGGCGATCAAGTTGTTTTCGATCTGACCTCCGAGCAATTTGATACCATCCTCACTCTGTTGGCGGCGGATGGCTCTACCATTGCAGAAAATGATGATGGCCCGGATGGGACAACCAATTCTCTCCTGTTCGCTCGCATTACCCAGACTGGCACGTATATCGTCCGGGTTCGAGCTTTTGGAGAAACGCGCGGGGGCACCTTTAACTTAAAAATGACGCGCCTGCGCCCCGTCGATTAGCCTGAAATTAGGGTAAAAGGAAGGGCGTCTTCTGTCTTTTTACCCTTTTTTGAAAAAAGACTTGTCAAAACCTAGTAGAAGTGTTAGCTTAGTTAAGCGCTAAAAAACGCGCCTGCCGGGATAGCTCAGTCGGTAGAGCAGAGGACTGAAAATCCTCGTGTCGCCGGTTCAAGTCCGGCTCCTGGCACTCAGACCCTTGAAACCTCGGTTTCAGGGGTTTTTGCTTTTAATGGACTTGACCGACACTAAGGACTTTAGCAAGCATAAGAATCACATCGCTAGGTAAAACCTCGCTATAACGCCCAGAAGCTTTAATTTGAAAGAAATTAATAGATTTCCAAAATCCCAAGGTCTCTAACAACATGGTATAAGGGAGGAAGCGAATTAAAAAAAAGCGCATAAAATTTTAATTCGCGTGAATGAATTAAAATTTCTCTAAAAATAATTCAGTATGGACAAAACCTTATTTACCCCTGACGCGCCAGGTCAGCTTAGGGAAATCATTGTACAGGGAACTAAGGATTGGGCATTTATTCCTGACCCTTTGCCAGAGAAATGGGATATGCCTGATGAAATTTGGCGCTTGCTGGTTGAAGCCCGCCAAGAATTGGCAAGGCTCGATGGTGGGGGTCGGTATATTGTGGGTCGGTATATGCCAACATACAATCTTTTACTGCGTCCTTTACAGCGAAGGGAAGCACTGCGATCGTCTAGTCTGGAAGGGACTTATGCAACGCCCCAGCAACTACTATTGTTTGAGATTGATCCAAGAGAACCAAAATCATCCAGCGATCCAGTAAATTCCTGGCAAGAAGTTTCCAACTATGGTAGAGCATTAGAACTGGGCTTACATTTGTTAGAAGAAATTCCTATTTCCTTGCGCTTATTGCGAAGAATTCACCAGGAACTTTTGAGCGGGGTACGAGGATATGACAGAGATCCAGGCAACTTCCGCCGCAATCAAGTTCATATTGGTTCCGATCGCCGATTTGTACCAGTGCCCCCTAATGAACTGATGATTTGCTTAGATGATTTAGAGAAAGCAATTCATAAAAAGATTGAAATTGACCCTTTGATTTTCTGCTTTATGGTTCATTACCAGTTTGAAACCATTCATCCTTTTATGGATGGGAACGGTAGAATTGGTAGGCTATTACTAGCATTAATGATTTATCAATGTTGCGAGTTAAGTCGTCCTTGGCTGTATCTGAGTGCTTTCTTTGACAAGTACAAAGATGAGTATATTGATTATCTGTTTAAAGTAAGTTCAACAGGAAATTGGAAAGATTGGATTGCTTTTTGTTTGAGAGGTACGATCGCCCAATCAAAAGATGCTATTAAGCGTTTTGATAAACTTTTGGGTTTACGGAAAGAGTATATGGAACTACTTTCTAAAATTGGTGGCAACATTCGACTTAACCAGCTTATCGATTATCTGTTTGAGTCTCCAGTGATTAGTATTCCCGAACTAGAAACTATGTGTAAAATTTCCTATCCTACAGCCAAGGCTGATATAGAACGTTTAGTAAAAGCAGGAATTTTGGTTGAATCTGAGATCCAAGCTCGTCCTATAATATACTTTGCTGCGGATATTGTAGATATTGCTTTTGGTGACTTACCTAATGATTAATATTTGACTGAGTAGCGATCGCGCCCTCTATCTTGACCGATAAAGAGACGCTATCGGACTGAAAAGCCTCTTCAGGGTTTTTGCTTGATTACTCAGGAGCCAAAGGGAGCTTAACTGTAACGGTGGTTTGCTCTGCGGGTACGCTCTCAATCGATAGACTGCCACCGTGGAGTTCGGCGAGGCGCTTGGCAATGGCTAACCCCAATCCCGATCCTTGCTGTTCGTAGAGTTTGCGATCGAACTGCATGTGAGCGCCAATTTGCATCAGTTGTTCGGGTTTCATGCCGCGTCCTTTGTCGCTGACTGACAAGGTGAATATCCCCTGGCTGACTTGACACGCGACTTTCACAGGCGTTCCGGGAACTGAGAATTTAAAGGCATTATCCACTAACTCATCGACGATTTTCATCAAGCGGGTGGGAGAAATCTGAAGATAGGCGTCTTCGAGTTCTAACTCTAAGTCGGGTTGGCGGTGTACCTGTTGGGCTTGGTAAACGGCTTTCTCGGTGACGAGAGCCTCAGCACAAGGGGTAGAATGAGCCTGTAGCGCCTTGATTTGTTCGGGAGAGGCTGCAATCAGTTCTAATTCGGCATAGAGCAGAAAGTTCTGAATCAGCCGATAGAGGCGCTTTCCAGAGATATTGATCAGTTCGATCATTTCGCGAGTATCTGCATCTTCTGGCTGGTCAAAGTGCATTAACAGCAGCTCTGAAGAGGCTAAGATGCCATTGAGGGGCGTTCTTAACTCGTGGGGAAGAGAGAGAATGATGCTTTGTCGCAGTTCTTCGAGTTTTTCCGATTGCTGGCGATCGCGGGTAGCTTGTTTTGCGAGACGAGCGGCGATCGCACTCAGCAGTTCCGCTGGCGTGCAAGGCTTGGTTAAATAATCGTCTGCACCCAGTTCCATCCCCTTACGAGTGTTACTTTTCTCTACAAAAGCCGTTAGGAAAATAAAGGGAATGCTCGCCGTTATGGGTTCGTGTCGCAAGGCTTCTAAAACGCGATAGCCATCTAACTCTGGCATGGAAATATCGCAAATAATTAAGTCGGGGATATGGGTTTGAGCGGCGGTAATGCCTTTAATCCCGTTTTCCACAGCGATGACTTGAAAATTTTGGGCGTGGAGCAGTTCTGTAATATTTTCGCGGATTTCAAATTCGTCTTCGATGACTAAAATTTTTTGCATAAACTTTTACCAGAGTGAAGAGTGATGGCAACGGGGGAAGAGATTGGAGTTATTGAGGCGGAGTTGAATTTAAGCGCTGCAATAGTTTGAGATTTTCTGGGTTGAGAAAATCTTGCAGATTCGACAGTTGGTTGATAATGGCAATTTCGCGATCGCACTCTTGTTGCAAAATGGTTAAATAGCGCTGGCGAGCTTGGGGGGTAGGCGCTAATTTCAGCATTTGGATCGCCATTGTGATGTTCGATAAGGGATCGCGTAACTCTTGGGAAATTTTGTGCAATAGGTCTTCCTGGCTGTGACTAATTTGTTGGAGTTCTCGCACTCTTTGCTGCAAGCCTCTGGCTTTACTGTGTGCTTGTTGGTGATGTTGGGTGTAGGCGGCGTGTTTTTTGAGGCGGATGGCGATCGCACTCAGCAGTTCTGTCACCGTACAGGGTTTTGTAATATAATCATCCGCCCCCAATTCCATTGCTAAACGCTGATCGTCGCGTTCGGTTTTCGCCGTTAGGAAAATAAAGGGAATCATTTCAGTCAGCGGATCTTTTTGTAATTCAGTCAAGACGGTATAGCCATCGAGATCGGGCATCATAATGTCACAAATGATTAAGTCTGGTAAATTTTCCTGGGCTTTTTGCAGTCCTTCTTGACCGTTGATGGCCGCAATTGCTTCAAACTTGTTAACCTCTAGGATTTCTAACAGATTTTCTCGTACCAGTTCTTCGTCTTCAATCACTAGAATTTTAAGCTTGGCAGAGTCGATCATGATGCTTCCTCACCTAGGCGTTGAGTCGTTCTGAGATTTTGTAACGGTTGCATTAACCTATCTCACAGCTTAACTCCTCTTTAGAGAACTCAGAAAGGAGTTTTTGAACGAATTTAGGGATTTTTCAGGTTAACTGAGCATCGTGCAAGATTTCAGAGAGATTCCTCTTTTGACTTGAATAGAATTACTGCTAACTGAGAGGAAGAACAACCGTAAAGCTCGTCCCTTCTCCCAACTCGCTTTGCACCTCAATTTGACCTCCGTATAACTCTACCGAACGCTTAACAATTGCCAGTCCTAAACCCGTTCCGGTAATGGTACCGACATTGGTGGCGCGATAAAAAGACTCAAACAAGCGTTGGCGATCGCTTAAAGGAATACCAATTCCTGCATCCTTAACTTGCAAGCAGATTTGGCAATCTTGACAGCGAACCCCTAAGTAAACCTCGCTGTTTTCAGGAGAATACTTGACGGCATTAGAAAGCAAATTTTCTAGAATATAGCGCAAAATTTTAGAATCTACCTCAACGAAATTACACGCTTCTTGTAAATCAAGGAGAATGGGGTGCTGATAGCGGTCGGCAACTTGAATATCTTCAATTAACTCTTGACAAAAACTCTTCAAATCTAGCGGACTATTCTCAATTCGCATATTTTGCGATTCCACCTGACCAATTAATAGCACATTGTCCAACATTTCAATCATGCGTTTAATAGAGGTTTGAATGCGATTAATGTGGGTTGTCTTTTTCTCAATTGTCCACTGGTCTTGATACATTTTAAGCAGATCGGAAGAGAACAAAATGGTAGACATGGGCGTTCTAAATTCATGGGAAACCATTGATACAAAGCGCGATTTTAGCTCGCTAAGTTCTTTTTCTTTCGCGAGTGCCTTGCGAATTTCTGTTTCTGCTTTACAGCGTGCTAAGGCAATTTCAAGGGTCGTATATAAATCCTTTTCTTGAAACGGTTTTACAATATAACCAAAGGGATAAATATCTTTAGCTCTTTGCAGCGTATTCTTATCTGTATGAGCCGTTAGGAAGACAATGGGTAGATTTAAGTGCTTGGTAATTTCTTCGGCTGCTTGAATGCCATCAATAGAACCTTGAAGCATGATGTCCATTAAAATCAAGTCTGGACTTTCAGTTTTTGCTTTTTCAATGGCTTGTTCTCCGGTAGGAACCACTCCAATCACTTTATAGCCTAACTTTTTGAGGCTATTTTTGATGTCCATTCCTACAATTACTTCATCTTCGACGACTAATATCCTAACGCACATAATTGTTCTACCTTGTTAATAAAACGAATAAAAAATGATGTTCCTTCCTGGGTGGACTCAATCTCAATTTTTCCGTGAATCTGCTCAGTCAATCCAGCGACAAGCTGCAAGCCTAAAGACTCCACTTCTTCAATGTCAAAATCTAGAGGTAAGCCAATTCCATTGTCACCAATTCTTAAGGTGACTTGGCTATCGACTCCTTGTAATAAATCAATGTAAATTTCTCCTTGAGTTCTGCCAACGAAGCCATATTTAATAGAATTTGAGATGAGTTCGTTGATAATTAACCCGCAAGGAATTGCCGTATCGACATCAAGCTGAATGGATTGAACATTGAGTTTGAGTTGAATGCAGCCCATCGAAATATCATAAGAACGGAAAAGATTTTTAGTTAAATCCTGAATATATTCCGCAGCATCAATTTTAGATAGCCCAGAAGACTGGTAGAGCTTTTCATGAATTAATGCCATTGACTGAACTCGGTTGTAGCTTTCTGTAAATATCGCTAAAGTTTCTTCATCCTTAATATATTCTGATTGAAGTCTGAGCAAGCTGGAAATAACTTGCAAATTATTCTTGACTCGATGATGAATCTCTTTAAGTAAAACCTCTTTTTCTTGAAGAGAAGACTTTATTTCATTTTCGACTTGCTTGCGCTGGGTAATATCGCGGTACATCCACAAATTACCGCTATATTCTCCTAAAACATAGATTGGTACATAATCTCGCTCTAAGATTCGCCCATCCCGCATTTCGATTTCTTCATTGCTGATAATCTTTCTGTTTTGATTCACACGGTTATGACTGCGAATAAACTCTTCAGGGCGAGCAAACAGGTGTTGATAAGTTTCAGCAAGGTCTGAAAAATCAGCGCCAATTAACGCACCTGGAGCAATTGGAATATTAAAGATATCGCAAAACTTCTGATTAATCATCACCACTCGTTTGCCCTCATCTTTAACCAGAACTCCAAGTTGAAGATTTTCAATCAAAGTAGAGAGACGAGAAGTTGTAAATTGTAAGTCTTCTTCCGCTTGTTTGCGCTCGGTAATATCCGATTGAATGCCAATAAAGTGAGTCAGTTTGCCTAAACTGTCATAAATTGGAGAAAGACTCAATTCATTCCAAAAATCACTTCCATCTTTACGGTAATTACGCAAGGTGACTGTACAGGCTGTTCCTTGGCGAATAGCATTGCGTAAGATTTCCAAACTGGGCTGTTTTTTATCTTTACCTTGCAGAAATCTACAGTTTTTACCTAAGACATCGGCTTGGGTATATCCCGTCATATTTTCAAAGGCTTTATTAACATAAATGACGGGGTTATTAGGATGCGTGGCATCTGAGATGATAATCCCATTATTGCTCGCCGCGATCGCTCTATCTCTCAGCACCAGCCTCTCTTCCGTCTGCTTGCGTTCGGTAATATCGCGACAGACACACACCAAAGCATTATTCTCCACCAACGTTAGCGATAATTCTTCAGAAAACATCGTTCCATCGCGCCGTTTGGCAACCGCTTCTCCCTGCCATTTGCCCGTCTGGTAAACAATTGGTAAAGCCTCTTGACAGATGCGCTCAATTTCGTCTGAACAGTATAAAATTGTCCAACTCTGACCGATGAGTTCCTCAGTTCTTTCGTAGCCAAAGATTTTGGCGTGGGATTGATTAAGATAGATATAATCCCCCGCCAAACTCACAATCGCAATCCCATCTCCCGCCGCTTCTACGGCTGCAAACTGTCGTTTCAGTGTTTCTTCAGCTTGCTTCTGTTGGGTGATATCGCGACAGACCCCAATTAAACCGAGGAGTTCGCCCTGTGCTGAAACATAGGGGGCTTTAGTAGACAAAAAAGTATAGCGATTGCCGTTCGCTTCCCCTTGCTCTTCACCCGTCCACGGTTTTCCACCCTCCATGACTGCTCGATCGAGTTGCCCAATATATTGAGCGCTTTCAAAAGAGAAAAAGTCTTCATCCTTTTTCCCTAAAACCTCGGCAACAGAGCGTCCCAATAACTGAGCGCCCATCGAATTGATAAATAAATAACGGCCTTGATAATCTTTCAAAAAGATCGCATCGTTGCTATTTTCCACAATGGTACGGAGCTTAAACTCGCTATCGCGCAATGCGGTTTCCGAGCGTTTGCGTTCCGTAATATCCATGACAATGCCACTCATTCCTACCACCTCTCCTGTGGAGGTATGGAGGGTATCTCCTTTTCCGGCAACCCAACGGATAGAACCATCCGGCAGGACAACGCGATATTCTATATCGAAGGGAATCCCTTGTTCGCGGCTATTGTGAATGGCGCGATCGAATAGCGGTTGGTCTTCAGGATGGATGCGATCGCGATAGTCTTGAGAGGTTCTAGCAGGATCGCCAGACGCAAAGCCAAAGATTACATCGGTTTGCTCGGAACAGGTTACGCGATCGCTCTTAAAATTCCAGTCCCAAGTTCCCATCTGAGCAGCTTTTAGGGCAATTCCCAGGCGAAATTCTGTATTCAAAAGTGCGACTTCTGCGTGCTTGCGATCGCTAGTCTCAATAAACAACCCATCCCAGACAATATCCCCATTGGCTTGTTTCTGAGGGCGAGCAATCCCTTGCAGCCACTTTAAACGACCCGAAGGCGTCTGAATTCGTCCCTCCCACTGCCACGGTTGCAAGGTTTGGGCCGAAATTGCCGTAGATTGTTCTAATATCACCCGGTCATCGGGATAAATCATCTCAAGGCTGGTTTGAATATCCCCACGCATCTGTTCGGGTTCGAGTTCCCACATTTGCCGACAACTCGGACTTGCGTAGGAAAGCCCCTGAGAACCATCGGGATGCATCACAAACTGATAAATCATGCCCGGTACGTTCGCGACAAGGTTGTGGAATTTAGCCTCGCTTTCTTGCAACGCCGCTTCAATCCGCTTGCGATCGGTGATATCGGTGGAAATACCACAAACTGCATAAATGTTTCCTTGCTCGTCTTTTAGGGGAAATTTCACCGTCACATAGGTATGCAGTCCATCCGCGTGGGGGGCGACTTCTTCAGCTTGGATGGCGCTTCCCGTTTCTAGAACTTGGCGGTTGTTGTCAGCAAATAAATCCGCAATCTCTGGCGGCCAACATTCATTGAGATGGCGACCGATGAGTTCTTTTTTGGGGCGTTTTAAAAGCTTCTCAAACTGATAATTGACAAGGATGTAGCGGTTTTGCAGATCGTAGACATAAATAAAGACCGGGGAGTTATCGAGAATGGCTTGGAGTTGAACTTGGCTGTGCTGCAATGCCTTTTCTGTGCGCTGGCGTTCGGCATTTTCTTGGCTGAGTTGTTGCACGACGCACTGTAACATTTGCGTCCGTTCTTGAACTTTCAGTTCCAAGGCGTCGTTGAGTTTTTGCAAGGTGGCTTCAGCTTTTTGGCGTTCTTGCAGTTCAATTTGCAACTGTTGGTAGAGTTCGGCTTGGTGAATGGCGATCGCGCAACGATCGGCGATCGCTTTGATAAAGGCAATCTCGTCAGTTGTCCACTCTCGTTCGCGATCGCATTGATGCAGGCTAATCCCGCCGATGTAATCGTTCTGATAGATCAAAGGCACAATTACAATCGCGCGAATATGACACTCTCGCGCCGCTTCGCGAACTTCCGGGGCAACGCAATGGTCAATTCTGGAAAAAAAGAGGGCGTTCCCTTGCACTAAATCGGCGCGATAGTAGCGATAAAACTCGCAACACAGACCCATTAAACTTGTCCCTTCTGAGGTGGCTTCAGAAACATAGCGAATGGCGAATTGCTCAGTCGCATCGGGCCGGAAAATTAAGCAACGGCTAACGTTCAGAACTTCGTGCAGTTGATTGACGGTGGTTTGCAGGATTTCGTCTAAAACGAGCGTCCCCCGAATCGCTTGAACGATTTGGTTAATCAGTTCGGCTTGTTTGGCTTGTCGTTTCACCTCAATCAGCGCTTTGTGCAGTTGTTCGGTACGCTGTTGCATTTGATGTTCGAGTTCTAAGTTGCGCTGTTGTAAGAGTTGAGCGCGTTTGGAGGGTTGCTGAAGGCGTTTGAGCCATTGATAGAGCGTTGCGGGTTTTAGCGATCGCAGTAAGTTCATAGGGGGGGATAACTCCTAAGCGTTCGACGCGAACGTTAGAAACATCGCTCGCGGAATTCGGCGCGATCTCTCTGTAGGGGTCGATCGCCTCAAATCTGATCGAGTTGTTGGATTTCTTCTAGGACAATGAGTTCTTAATCAAGAACCTGGCGGGCTGGGCGTATATTCTTTGTAACACGATCTTTTTGAGGATCTCTAGGGGATGATTACGCGACTCTCTAGGAAAATTTTCAGTATTAATACGGTTAGCACGCTCGGTTTTTCCCCTCTAAACAGAGCGAATCCCGGCGTGCAAGCGGCCAATCCCTAGGAAATATTGACTTCCCCGTTTACTCCGCTCTTGTTTCAGCATACGCAAGCCTTACGCTTGACAATTTGAGCTTAATGGAGTATGTGCCTAATAAATCTTCTCTAAATTCTGAAAATCTCGTTCGACTTCAGCCCATAAAGACCGATTGTGCGGGTCTGTTTTCAAGGCTTTTTTGAGGTAACTGCGGGCTTTTTCCACCTGTTTTTCTTTCACCAGTTGGCGTCCCCAGCGCTGATAGGCGATCGCTTGCCATTGTCGCACCTCCGGATCTTGGGGAATGCGGTGAGCCAATGCCTCAACCAGGGCGATCGCTCTGGGAAACTTGCGTTGCTTCAGCAATTGCTGTAATTGTTGATAAGAGATATCCTTT
Source organism: Desertifilum tharense IPPAS B-1220 (assembly GCF_001746915.1). Classification (NCBI taxonomy): domain Bacteria; kingdom Bacillati; phylum Cyanobacteriota; class Cyanophyceae; order Desertifilales; family Desertifilaceae; genus Desertifilum; species Desertifilum tharense. Next base: position 186,903 of record NZ_MJGC01000066.1, on the reverse strand, counting down.
AACTGCTGCTCCGTCTCCGATAGCGGCGTCACAAACTCAATTCTAGGAGACTTGCGCGTCACCTTCACCGGGGTGGGGGTTCTAGCAGGCGTTGGCGCGGGTGCGGGTTCTGCGGGTGCAGCTTCTTCCTCCTCGCTTTCCACAGGCGCAACGCTTAACAACTGCTTGTAAGCTGCCGTTAGCTCAATAAACTTGTCCTTCGCTTGGCGATCGCCAGAATTCATATCAGGATGGTACCGCCGCGCCAAACGCCGGTAAGCCGTTTTCACCCTTGCCAAAGAAGCGCCTTCAGGCAGTTCTAGAAGACGATAGCAATCTGCAATGTTCATCAACTATGAAAAATGGCAGAATTACTTAGATTCTGCCATCACTCTAACTTAATTCAAACCGTGGAATCCAGGAGATCCTGACAAGCCAGACCAAAGACAGCGGGGGGAAAGCGGTTTTCCCCGATCCCCTATCCTTAAGCCGGTCTTTCTTCAATCACCCGGTCGATCAGACCATACTCTTTGGCTTCCGCTGCTGACATAAAGTAGTCGCGATCGGTATCCTTTTGGATCTTGTCAACATTTTGGCCGGTATGTTTAGCCATCAACTCATTAAGCTGTTGGCGGGTTTTGAGAATCTGCTTGGCTTCAATCTCAATATCCGTCGCTTGTCGGCGTCCCACCCCCCCTAAAGGTTGGTGAATCATAATCCGAGAATGGGGTAGCGCTAACCGCTTACCCGGCGTTCCGGCTGTCAGCAGAAACGCCCCCATCGAAGCTGCCAAACCCACACAAATCGTAATCACGTCCGATTTAATGTGCTGCATGGTATCGTAAATCGCCATACCTGCCGTCACCGATCCACCCGGAGAATTAATGTAAAGGTAAATCGGCTTACCTGGATCGTCAGAATCCAGATAGAGCATCACCGCCACAATATTATTCGCCAAAGAGTCCGTCACCTCTTGACCGAGAAAGATAATTCTTTCTTGGCTGAGGCGAGTGTAAATATCGATCCACCGTTCGTAGGGACTCCCTGGCAGGCGATAAGGAACGCTAGGAACACCAATAGGCATAAGAACTCTACTCTTCTTGAATACGAAAAAACAGGTTAACGCTCCTCTCCAATGGCGAGGATTGTTGGTTCATCGACCATCCTTAAAGCTCAAGAAAGCCCATCCCACCCCTTAGCTAAACGCTGCGGGTAAAGGCTTGGGTAAGTCTTTGGTACTTTCGAGAACGCGGTCAATTAAGCCGTATTCCACGGCGTCGTAGGGACTCATGTAAAGCATCCGATCGGTGTCTTTGGCAATTTTATCGGGCGGTTGTCCCGTATTTCTCGATAAAATTTCCAGCATCGTTGCTTTATTATCCAGCACTTCCTTGGCGCGGATTTGAATATCGGTCGCTTGACCTCTTGCCCCCGTGCGCGATTGGTTGAGAACAATAGTGGCATGAGGTAAACTCGCGCGGCATCCTTTTGTCCCGGCTGAGAGGATCATCGCCGCCGTTCCCATTGCTTGACCGATACAAATGGTATGAACGGGGGGTTTGATATAGCTGAGGGTATCGCAGATCGCAAAGGCTTCCGTTTCAAAGCCAATCGCTTCGCCGCCATACCAGGACGTTCCGGTGGAGTTGATATAAAAGGAAATCGGTTTTTCGGGGTTGTCAAATTCCAAATACAGCAGTTGAGCGATGATCAGTTCGGTGACATCTACGCCCACTCTACGTTTGGTGTCGTCGTCAGAAAATAGGGGTAAACCTAGATAGACAATGCGCTCTTTGAGGAGCAAGGAGGGTAGGTCTGGGGGTGGCGTGCGATAGTAAGCATCTCCATAGTAAGGAGATTGAGCCGCCCGAATCGGTGTGTCCATAAGGTACTTCTGCAACAAAACGATGGCGCTACTTTTATACATGGTAGCGCGTGCCTGTCGCAGCCCGTTGAGCAATCTGGGCGGGAAACCGCGCCGGATGAGGATCGGTTTTGCCAGACAAAGCGACAGGGAACTCAGCAGGTAGGCAAAGACTGATTTATCCTTGAAATAGAGCCGCATTGATGCGAGAGCGGGAATTCCGGAGTTCAAGATCGAGTTGGTGTGGTATTTAGTATCTCAAGAGCTGGGTTGAGTAGGAGATTGTTTTATGCGAGTCGGTTTGCAAGTAGATTTAAATGATTCCCATATCGATCGGCGATCGCCTTCTTCGCAACGCCAATTAGCCATATCGGTGTCGGCGATCGCGGCAGAGGCCCTAGAACAGTCTGTCCCGCTCAATCTCTGCTTAATCCTCGATCATAGCGGTTCGATGAGCGGTCGCCCTCTAGAGACGGTGAAGCAAGCCGCCGCCCAGTTAATCGACCGACTGAAAAAGGGCGATCGCCTTTCGGTCGTTGCCTTCGATCATCGCGCCCAAACCATTGTCCCTAACTCGATTGTTGAAGATCCAGAACGGATTAAACGCCAAATTAATCGCCTGCAAGCCGATGGCGGCACTGCCATTGATGAAGGGTTGCGCCTAGGAATTGAGGAACTGGCAAAAGGACGCAAAGACACGGTTTCCTATGCGTTTTTGCTCACCGATGGCGAAAACGAACATGGCTCGAACGAACGCTGTTATAAATTTGCCACCCTCGCCACAGAATATAAGCTGGCATTGAATACCCTGGGTTTTGGCTCCCACTGGAACCAAGATGTGTTAGAACGGATTGCGGATGCAGGTCGAGGGGCGATGGCTTATATCGAACGTCCGGATCAAGCGTCTGAGGAATTTAACCGCTTGCTTTCCCGCGTGCAGTCGGTGGGCTTAACGAATGCCTATCTGCGTTTGGCGTTGATGCCGAATGTTCGCCTTGCGGAGTTAAAACCCGTGGCACAGGTGGCTCCCGATACGATTGAGTTGCCTGTAGAAGCTGAGGGACAGGAAACGATCGTGCGTTTGGGGGATCTTATGCGCGATCGCCCTCGCATTGTCCTAGCCAATTTATATATCGGACAACTGCCACCCGGACAACAAGCGATCGCATCAGTTCAGGTCATTTATGACGATCCGCTGGTTCAGCAAGAAGGGTTGCGTTCGGAAACCCTGACGGTAGAAGCGAATGTCATGGAAGATTACCACCCCGCCGTGAATTCCCAGGTACAGCCGCATATCCTCGCCTTAGCTAAATATCGCCAAACTCAACTAGCTGAGGCGAAATTGCAACAAGGCGATCGCATGGGGGCGGCTACCTTACTGCAAACCGCCGCCAAAACCGCCTTGCAAATGGGCGATCGCGGGGCTGCTACCGTACTCCAAGATAATGCCACGCGCCTGCAATCGGGCGAAGACCTCAGCGATGCCGATCGCAAGAAAACGCGCATCGTTTCTAAAACAATTCTGCATTAATCTCCAATATGCCACCACGGGGCATAGGAAAAGATTGCAAAACTGGCTAAATTCACCACAGACCCAAAACTGTGATGAATTAAAGGGTGTAGGAGTTTATGAAATCAATCGCGTTCATCAGCGCTGCCGTCCTTGCTTTGGTTAGCCCAGGAGTTGCGATCGCCCAAAGCGAGCCTGAAATCGCGTCCCCCAATGCCAACGTGCCCCATCTAGGCGTCAACGGTACATTTACCCTCGATATCAGCGTTCCTGCCTCTCGCCACGATCCGCGCAACCCGGCTCGAATTGTCTTCAACGAAATGAGACAGTTCTCTTTCTATCGCGATCTTGAAGGCCGAGAAGCGATCGCCCAAAACTGCGAATATGTCTATCGCGGAGCCGCCCCCGATCCGTTCTACTATCCCCGCTACCAAAGCTCCATTTGGGATCAATTTGAACTCGCTTCTGACGATCCGGCTTGTAGCGGCTTTCGATATGTCATCCTCCGCGCTCCCCACGGAGAACCCATCCACATGCATTTTCGCTATGGTGGAGAAGATTCTAGCTTTCAAGCCCTCCTAAATATGAGTACCGGGGCCTCCGATGAAAATCGCATCAACCCTTGGTGGAGTTTGTACTGTGCAGAAGGCGTCACGGGATGTGACTAGCCGCGCGCATTTTTGGAGAGCGTTATGCAATATCTCAAATCGATTTTCTGGGTTCCCATTATCCTCCTGGGGCTGATGGGCACCGCCCTTGCCCATGAAGCTGGCTTAGAAGCTCGCATTCGGGCACAAAATACCAGAGGTCAAACCACGACTTACAACTTAGACAACCTGCCGCCCGAAGCTCAGATCCAGTCTGTGGAAGTGGTGGGAATGTTTAGTACCGGCGAACCGATGGCGAATGCTCAAGTGAGTATTTACGCCCCAGGGGAACCCGCAACGCCCTGGAGAACGGGTCAGAGCGATCGCCAAGGTCGCTACAGCTTTACCCCCGATCTCTCAAAACGCGGACGTTGGACGGTCAGATTTGAATCGGTTGGTCATAGCAGCATCCTCAATATCCCAGTCCGCTAACTGCAAGCGACAAGGGGCTAGCCCCCTTGTCCTCCAACTCTTCGCACCGATCAAAATTTCTAACCACACTCGCCAAAACGATTTAATATCCTAACGCTTCTGTCTGGTGGAACTGACCCAAACCTTGCTATATTTATATTTATGCTGGTGTAGCTCAGTGGTAGAGCAGCTGATTTGTAATCAGCCGGTCGCAGGTTCAAATCCCGTCACCAGCTTTCCTCGAAACCCTTATATTCCATGCCTTTTTAGGTCTGTAAGCCGTAAATGGGTAGCTTCAGAGCGAGGTGATTTTGACGATGACTATGATTTTTTGACTATGAACTGACTATGAATAGTCAAAGAGTATTTTTACTCAATCACAACCCAGTTAGAGCTACTTGGGGTTAGATGAGGCGAGAAGGTCGGTTGAGGTGAAGTGAATACCCCAATGGTTCATACATTGCTCTGGTTGAGTTCCTGCTCAAGGGACTCATCCCAGAAAGTGGCTTCTATCTTGTTTCCATCAGGATCGCGCACAAAGCAGCCATAATACGGCTTACTATATTCGGGTCTGCCACCGGGGGCACCTTCGTCTTTACCTCCTGCGGCTAATGCTGCCTCATAGAAGGCATGGACCGCTTCTTTGGTAGGAGCGATAAAACCAATGTGAGCGCCATTACCCACGGTTGCAGGTTGCCCATCGAACGGGATTCCCACCCAAAATTCGGGATACTGTTTGCCATAGGCGATCGCTCCCGGATGCTCCATCAACCGCTTGCAGCCCAACGTCGATAACACAGCGTCATAAAAGGCGATCGCTCGCTCAAAATCATTGGTGCCAATGGAGACGTGCGAGAGAATGCTGGGATTGTTATCCATGTCTGAACCCCTTATCAGTTATCCGGTACGTTAGAGCTAAACTTCGTGCAATCAACGCTCCAGGAAGCGGCGATCGCGGTTCTTTGTCACCATTCATGTTCTGACATAGCTCCAGGATAGGTCAGTTCGCAAGTATCTGTGGGGGTACGATTGCTTCGCTAGCGATTTGTTTGTTTGAAAAGTCCGGCAGCCAGCAAAACAATCCCCGTTAAGAATACATAAGCACTTTGGAGAAGAAAGCGATCGGCAATGACCCTTCTAAACGTAACGATTTCTGGGCTATCAATCATCACTCGACTGCGCCGATCGACCAAGTAACTGATGAATAAATTGAGACTTAACTCAACTTGCCAGGGAAGAAAAAATAGAGCGATGAAGGCGATCGCAATCAGAATTAAACCAAGTCCGATTAAGCTTGAACGGGAAGACAAACGTCGCAACATGGCTGAGTTATCGCAAAATTAGAATAATGATTATTGAACTACTCTGGACTCGTTGCGGTCAGGTTTTCCCGTTCCCAGGCGATCGTTTGCTGCAATGCTTCCTCTTCAGCGATCGGTTCAACATAGCCTAACTCTTCTCGAAACCGAGTGGTATCGATCGCTAGGTGATAGCGCCACTGCAAATTCATTTGTAAGTGAGAGGGGAGTTGGTCTTTGGGACGAGTCACTATCTCGCCCTGCCAATCTACCAAATTTCCTAACCTCTGGATTCGCTCCACTAAGGTTGGGGTAGAGGCTTCACCCAGATTGTAGATGCGTCCGGTGGCGCGATCGTCGGTGACAGCTAGGGCGATCGCCCCTGCAATATTCTCTATATAGCCATGAGAGAAACGCCAACGGGCTTGTTCCTCCTCTAACAAAATGGGTTGGCGATCGAACATTTGCTGAAGATAGGGTAGAAACCGATGTTGGCGATCGCCAGAACCATACACGGCGGGCAACCGCAGAATCGTCCCAGGAAGTTCTGGCTGGTTCATCAACACCTGTTCCACCAGAATCTTGTCGTAATTCTGCTTAAAATCGAAGTCTAACCCCTCCAAGTCTCGATAGGGATATCGCGTTTCCCGCAGCGGCGCATCTTCAGCTAAGGGGACTGGATCGGGTGGATGCTTCCCTTGTCCCTGCAAACCTTCATAGTTACGGTAGACATCTCCACTGCTGATGGCGACGATCCGCTGAGTGCAACCGCTGAACGCCTGAACAACAGCCTGTGCTTGCGCTTCTGTAAACGGAATGATGTCGAGAACAACATCAGGGGCAAATCGTTCAAACTCCGCTTTAAAGTTGGGCAACTGATGGCGCGTGCCATAGAAATGTAGGATTGAATCCAATTCACTTGCAGTCGTATCCCCTCGATGGAAAAGGGCAATTTGATGTCCCTGTTTCATCAATTGACGAATGACAGGCAAGCCAATAAAACCTGTTGCACCAATAGCCAGAATTTTCATGACTGAGAATCAAGGGGAACAATTTGGCTGACATGACCTGCGGCAATTTGCCAACGGTTGTTTCGCTGTAACCAGACGCGAGTGAATCGATAGACTTCAGAAAACTCTTGAGCGTTAATCATCCCTTCGATTTCTGCTTTTAAGGTGACAACAACACAATCATCACTAAAAGGATGGATTTGGCGATCGCTAATCTCCAACTTGGTAAATCGGAAAACTCCTGAGCGATGCGCTTCGAGATCGGATTCTTTGTTGCTCACAAAACCTGTGTGCATTGTCCAGACTAAATCATCAGCAATGAGAGCGTCTAATACCGCAAGATCGCTATTGAGCATTGCTTGCTGTAACGTCTCTTCTAGGTCTTCGATCGAGTCATTTTCCATTTGATACTTAGCCTCAATCTGAATTCAACCTGATTCTCTATAATCCAGAGGGTAAGGGAAAGGCGATCGCGCTCTCCTCACACCCAACGAATGGTAACTCAAGTGCGTCAGAGAATTATATGTTTCACTGAATTCATCAAACTCTACAGTTTTGATGGCGTATTGAGCGCCATTGTAAATAAGGCTGCTGCGATGAATGCGGCGAGCGTCCGAATATGGTTCCAAAACGTCCAGTTTGTCAGGTATCTCGCCCAGAGATTGGTTCCCTCTGAACTGTTGGGATTAGCAACAGCCAGCGCATCATTGAGCGGCACATTAAACACCATTGTCACCCCGAAACAACCGAGCAAGTAAAACAAAGCACTGACAAACAAATAAGCAGCGCCAGGTTGTTGCCACCGAAGGAGCGAGGAAACCATTAAAACGAGACAAACAACAGTCGTACCCAAAAATGCAGTCATAAACCAGGGATTAATCGCCGTAACATTAATAGATTGCATGGTGGCAATTCCCTGGGCGGGCGGTTGTTGCGCCAGAGCTTTCATGACAAAGGTTGAGAAGGCAAAGAATACTCCTGCAATTAATCCACATCCAAGAGCTGCAATCAGTTTCAGGACATAGAGGTATTCAATCCCTACCATAAATCAGTATTAACTCCCTTATGCAGCAACTAGCTCAGTAATTTTTTGGCGAGCATTAGCGATCGACTCTGCTAGCGTGTTCTCGCCATACTCATCATTTTCGACATGAATAAAGGTAATATCCGTGATGCCCATAAACCCGAAAACAGTTATCAGGTAAGGATCGTGGTGGTTCATGGTTTCGTAGCGTCCACCCGGTTGCAAGCCAGAATCTCCCAGTGCTTCAATGATATACATTTTCTTACCGAGAACGAGTGGTTTATACACTTTGCCAGCATCACTGGATTCAATATCAACAGTGCGCCCAATACGGACAATTTGATCGATATACGCCTTAAATCCGCTGGGAACGCTGAAGTTATACATGGGAACGCCAATGACATAAATATCCGCCGCCAGAAATTCATCTACCAATTGATCGCTGAGGCGAAGCGCTTTCTGAAGTTGGGGCGTATGCTGTTCGGGGGGTGAAAAGGCTGCTGCAATCCAGTCTTCATCGAGATGGGGAATGGGATTGCGACCTACATCTCGATAGGCGATCGTATCATTGGGATGGTGCTGTTGCCACTGTTCGACAAACTCGCGAGTCATACGACGAGAATGGGAACGTTCCCCACGCGGACTTGCATCAATATGTAGTAAGTGCGCCATTGTTCCTCAAGAGATTTCCTTTCTTAGGTAGATGCGAGATCTTTTCGCTATCTTATTTTTGCGGCACGATCGCATTCTTGAGATCGGTTACAAGTCGTGACCGGACAAGGATCTATCCAAAGATAGATAAATTTTGCGATCGCCTGATTGGGTGAAGTGGATAGAAGGTAAAATATTCATCCCGCTCTGAGCGCCTTGTGGAATATGAAAGTAGAAGTTGTCCCACCCGATCCGGCGTGGCAGGAAGAGTTTCAAAAAGAGTCTCAGCAACTCGCACTGGCGATGGGAGAAAACATCGTTGCCATTCATCATATCGGTAGCACTGCAATTCCAGGCATTTACGCCAAACCTGTCATTGATTTTCTAATTGAAGTGAAAAGCATTACCAAAACCGATGCACGCAACGGAGCAATGGCAGCCATTGGATACGAAGCAATGGGCGAATTTGGACTTTCGGGTCGGCGTTACTTCCGTAAGCATCGTTCCCCGGAGATTAGAACCCACAACGTTCATACCTATGAGGTAGGTTCGCCTGAAATCTCCCGTCATTTAGCTTTTCGTGACTACATGATTGCTCATCCTGATGTTGCCCAGCAATACAGTGAATTGAAACGCCACCTAGCAAAGCAGTATCCTGGGGATATTGAAAGCTATATGGATGGCAAAGATGAATTTGTCAAGAGCATGGAGAAAAAAGCACTGATTTGGCAAGCAATGGCTTAACTTACACCTTTTCCCTTGCTGATTGAACAAGTTTGGGAAGCACTACCCTAAACCCACACCAGAGTTTATTGGCAAGATGAAGCAGCAATTCCCCTAGCTTGCCATTTTAGAGAGCGAATACCCGGATCGGGAAAGCGAGTTAAGGAAAGACGATACCCATTAGCCCGTTGCGCTAGTAGCTTTGCTCCAATATGATTCAGCTCCACAGGGAGTATCAACTCCGGTGGAGAGGCATAGGGGACTGGATAAAAGATATCGGTTTCTCCCACTCCCAGTAAAGCGGAGAAATCTCCAGATTGCGTGAGTAATGCGTCCTCACCTTTCCCACAAACAATACCAGCCTGAAGACTTTGCAAGGTGGCAACTTCAGTTTCTAATTCTGCAACTTCAGCTTGTGTAGCAGCGAGTCTAGCTTCGAGTGCCTTAAGTTCTGTATTCTCTGTAGAAGGATTGCATGAGGTTAGACTTGCCAAACAAAAAGCAGCAAGCAGCAATTGGCGTAAAGAAGGATTAAACATTGTTTCAAAATCAGGATATAAAAAATGGAAACTACGCAAACCGAACAAACTTCACTCATGCCTGCTCAACCTCAAAAAGAACATCAATGGCTTCAGAAATTCGTCGGTGAGTGGACTTATGAAACTGAAGTGATGATGGAACCCGATCGACCTCCCGTAAAATCAACGGGAACAGAAACTGTTCGCTCGCTGGGTGGACTCTGGGTATTGGCAGAAGGACAGGGAGAAATGCCTGGATTTGGTCCTGCAACCACCCTGATGACACTTGGCTACGATCCTCAAAAACAGTGTTATGTCGGCACTTGGGTCGGCTCTATCCTGACGTACCTTTGGCAATACGAGGGGGAATTAGATGCAGGGGAAACTGTGCTAACACTCAACGCCGATGGACCTGTCATAACGGGTGAGGAGAAAATCGGAAAGTACAAAGATGCGATCGAGTTCAAGAGCGACGATCATCGGGTGCTGACTGCCCATATATTGACTGATGACGGGCAGTGGCAGCACTTCATGACTACCCATTATTGGCGTCAGCAATAAAATGTCTTTAAGGAGAAAACAGCCCTAACGCCCTTCACTGCGGAGGCTGACGGGGAGCCTGGGGACGCGCCGGGGTGCCTAAGCAGATGTATCCTGATGGCAGAGAACGGAAGACGCTACTCCGCGCCCCAACCACTGAATTCGCGCCAATTTCGACACCTGGCCCGACAAAACAATCTGTAGCGACCCATACCCCATTGCCAATGGTAATGGGTGCTGTTTTCAGGGTAAAGTTGACGCTGTGGATATCGTGGCTTCCCGTGCAGAGATAGCACTTTTGGGAAATTACGGCGTGTTTGCCAATGGAGATATAGTCCAAGCTATATAAAACCACATCATCGCCAATCCAACTATAATCGCCGATTTCAATTTTCCAGGGAAAGGTAAATCGCGCTGTTGGACGAATGACGACGCCTTTACCCACTTTTGCCCCAAATAGTCGTAAGATGGCGGCGCGAATGCCACTCAGATGATGCGGTGTTAGAGGAAAGATCGTCGCCTGTACTAACCACCACAATAAAACAAACCCGCTAGAACGTCCGCGCTGAAACCAAGCTTGGTCATATTGTCTTAAATCTACCCAAGGTTCGGCTTCTAACGGATGCGGTTCTGGTGGGGTTTGGGGGATATCGGCAGTCATGGGTTCAGGGTTAACGGCGCAAGTACAGGACGTGGCACAAGAGAGAGGCTTGTACCACAGGGGGACAAGATTAAGAAGAGGTATCGGGTTGTGGCATGGCGGGAGGGGTGACGACGGCTGACTCGGAGACATTGAGTTTTCCGCCAAATTTACGTAACTCGTATAGCTTGACGCCGATTTGATATTCGTATTGACTCAGCAAGCGCGAGTAGATGTAGCCGGGGATGCCATCAAGGAAGCCGAGGCGGAGGAAATAGACGAGGATAAATCGCAGGGTGGGTTTAAAGGGTAGGCGTACCCAAATTTTCTTTAAGAAGCGCTTGCGCTGAACGGCATTACCAAATAAGTCTGCGCCAATGGTGTCGCTGTCGTTTTTGCCTTGGAGGATATTGTAATAGACGCGGGCTTCCCAGTTGGAGTAGCGGTTGTGGCGGGCTAACCATTCGTAGATGTCGCGGAAGTCTTCGTGCAGCATATCGTTTTTGAGATAGCTGGCTTGTCCTTCAAGGATGACGTGTTCGTGAACTTCGTTATCTCCGGTGTTGCGGATACCTTCGGTGCCGAGGTTCTCGTAGCGTCCCGATTTATGTTTAAATAGGCGCATATTCCAATCGGGGTAGCGTCCGCCGTGGCGTATCCAGCGACCGAGGAAGAAGACGCGACGGTTGAGGTAGTGACCGTTATATTCGGGGTTTTGGATGGCGATCGCAATTTCGTCCCACAATTCGGGGGTAATGCGTTCGTCGCAATCCACAATTAACACCCATTCGTTGCGGAAGGGCAAGTTTTCTAAGGCCCAGTTTTTCTTTTTCGGCCAGTGACCGTTAAAGTGAAACTGGACGACTTGAGCGCCAAAGCTTTTAGCAATCTCTTCAGAGCGATCGCTACTTTGCGAATCCACCACAAAGACTTCATCCGCTCTCGCTACACTCTGCAAACAAGCGGGAAGATTAGCTTCTTCGTTTTTGGCAGGAATTAAAACAGAAACTGGAAGTTTAGAGGTTGCGGGACTCATGGTGATTTACCCAGTATGCAAACAACAAGCGAACAAATTAATAGACACTACAGAGTGCGATCGTTTCTAGGGTGCAATGCGCTAGCTTAAGGCGTCAGGATGCAAACAACCTCCAGATGACAAAATCGAATTGCAGCACAGGGTCAGCGCGAGCAGCGGTCAGTCAACTATACTAGCGGCGGGGTGAGATTCGGGACGTTTAAGCAAACCCGGAATTGCGACGCTCAAGTAACCGATTTGACCGTAAGCATATACTAAGTTATCGAATCGTTGGGCAGGATCGCTAAAGTATTTAACTGATTTATAAAGACCTCGCAGCAAACGTTCGCCTCCCCGACGCAATTGTCCCGCCCCCGTTCGGCCTGCGAGTTCTTCGCGGTAACATTCGCTAATCCCTTGCCACCAACTGCGGCTGAGGAACCATTGACGGTTTACGCGTTCTGGGGCAACATTATGGGCAACGAGGGCTTCTGGAAGATAGAGGACTTGCCAGCCTAGTTTTAAGGCTAACTCAGTCATCATTAATTCTTCATTAGACAGTAACTTTTTACCTACCCGTCCGAGATTGGGATCGAAGCCGCCAATTTGTTCGAGGAAAGAACGGCGAATGGAATAGTTCAGCCCCCGTGGGGTTAAACCGGGGTTTTCGATTGAAACGGGTCGATCTCCCAAGTCATACGCGCCTAAATTTCCGGCTAAACTGCCCGATAGCCAAGGGGGGGCGGTGATGCCTTCGGGCCAAATGAGGGTGACTTTGCCCCCGGCGATCGCTAATTTTTCCTCAGCTTGGTAGGCTGCATATAAGATGCTTAACCATTGGGGCGTTGCGATCGCATCATCATCTAAATAGGCGAGGATTTCCCCTTGGGCGTGGTTCGCCCCAGTATTGCGGGCAATAGATAGCCCCGTCACGGGTTCGTAAACAGATTTGAGGCGGGGATGGGAGGCGCGTTCGGCAATTACTTCCGCCGTGCGATCGCTTGAGGCGTTGTCCACGACAATGACTTCAAAATGGGGGAACTCTTGCGCCAATAAACTATCAATCGCCGCCCCAAGATAGCTATCTCGGTTATGGGTGCAGATAATCGCGGAAATTTGGGGAGTATTCATAGATTCGCGGTTAGGTCTAAAGAACGCTTGCACCCTTTAACGACAGTAGATTCAGCAGGGCTGTTGGGGATGGCTTGCAGCACCAGACAACTCAAGCTTCAATTGCAAGTTTGCCTCAATCTGCCTTGGTTTTTTGCTCGTCTTGGAGATGGCCGTGCAAAATGACGAGCGTTTCTGCCAACTGCGACAGGCGGGTTTCTAGGTATTGCTTGCGGGCTAGAAGTTGGCGGAGTTTTTGGTAACGCGCGATCGCTAAACTTACGCTAGGGACTTGTTCGGGCGGGCAGGGACGAAACCATAATTGTCCATCTTCTCCTAACCCACAGAGGCGATAGCCTGCACCTCGCGTTTCGTAGACCACCTGACCGCCTGCTTGTTGGGCGACGGCTTTATAGTCCATTAAGCGATCGCTTGCCGTTTTGCGGATTTCTGAGGTTTCAAACGATTGCGGGTCAGATTCCAGCCAGCCATCGACAATCGGCCCCTCTAAATATAAATCTTGGACGCTGCGGACGGTCTGCTGTAGCTCGTCTTGCCAACCTTGAGCAATTTCTTGAATTTGAGTCAGCAAGCTAACGGCTAAGGCGGGGTTGGCCGCATTCTGGTGGGTGCTAAAGCTAGGGGTTTTCAGTTTGGGAAGGCTTGGGGTTTTACCCGATTCTTCCCGCTTGGGCCATGCTTTTTTGTCTGGAGTTGCAGGAAGCAACTGAAAGGAGTAGGTTGGCGACGCCGAGGCGGTACGATTGTTATCGCTTGAGATACGATCTAATGTTGCCTCGATTCGCTTCAGTTCAGGTTTCATCGGACTGCCCAGATTGAGTGCCTATTTAGTTGTTACCTTAAAATTCCCCAAAGGTCTAGACAACAATCGCAATGGGACAAATTATTTTAGTGACGGGCCCGGCTCGGTCGGGTAAAAGCGAGTGGGCTGAATCTTTAGCTCAACAAACCGGAAAATCTGTCGTTTATGTGGCAACTGCCACCCTAGATCCCCAGGATCGAGAATGGCAACAGCGCATTGCGGCCCATCAGCAGCGCCGCCCCGCAAGTTGGCAAACCCTGGAGGTGAGTGCGGAGTTGGCCGCAACGCTGAGGGTAACGCCAGCTTCCGATTGTCTGTTGGTGGATTCTTTGGGAACTTGGCTGGCGAATTTTTTACCCGAAGAGGAAAGCCAATGGCAGGCGATCCAAGCGGAGTTACTGGAAAGCTTGGCTCAAACGGAGGCGGATTCGATCTGGGTGGCGGAGGAAACGGGCTGGGGAGTGGTTCCGGCTTATCCAATGGGGCGGTTGTTTCGCGATCGCCTGGGGAATTTGGTGCGCCGCCTGAGCGCGATCGCCCATCGGGTCGATTTAGTTACGGGGGGATATGTTCTCAATCTGTCGCAGTTGGGAACGCCCTTGGGCGATCGCCTTTAGGGAGATGGGGGGATGGGGAAGAAGGGAGTTGGGAGTTGGGAGTTAGGAGTTGGGGGAAGAAGGGGAGTTTTCTAATGACTCCATACTCTACTCTGTTCCCCACTCGGAACACTGGCACCAAGTACGCTACAGAACTCGTAATGAGCGCACTCTGTTCCCCCCACCATCTTCCCCACTCGGAACTCGGAACTCGGAACTTTGCACTCCTTTCCTCACTCGGAACACCGCTGCTTGGTGTGCAAGCTACGGAACTCAGCACTTAGCACTCCTTTCCTCTCTCGGAACTCGGAACTCGGAACTCGGAACTTACTTAGCGCTTTGCTATATCTTGGCTCTGAACCCGCCATTCGATAGACGATTTCCTATCGGTTTGTTTGATAACTTAACAATAATTAAACCTTTCTTCTCGGCTGGATTGAGGGCGGCAAAAGCTAGGATATAACTATCAAATGCTTTTGAGTCTTAGCTTTCTATTATTAAGACTTTCGGATTTTAATGACTAAAAGTTTGAACTCAGAAACAGATTGTGACCTAACTTCATAATTAAAGCCCTATCCCCAGTGGATAGGTCAACCAGACACCAGGAAATTGCACGGAGTTGTAGGCGGATTATGGCATCAGAAACGCAAGTTAAACAATATTTAGCCTATTGGTTTCAGCTTGGAAAAAAGGTGATTGTTAGCCACACCAACCAAGCCCTGTTGCCCCGCCCGATTTTTGAGGGAAATGGCTACAGCGAAGCGTTTGAACAATGCTGGCAGACGATTACCTCTCCCCAGTCAGGAGACTGCTTTTTAGATGGCACGAACGAAACCATCACCGAACTGCTCAAGCCCGAATGGGAATTGGTGGTATGCAGCCGGTGTACCCTCCCCATCCCCTCGCGGATGGTGGGAATGCCGCCTGAAAGCTGTCCCTGTAGCGATTTGCCAAGCTGGCCGAATAATGAAGTTCCTTTACCGCGATCGGCTGTTGATAACCAAACGCAACTCAGCCAAATTCGCGATCGCTTAGTGTTTCGTCTCAAAACCGGACAAGCTGAGGAAGAAACGCTACCCGCTTGCCCGATTGGAGAAATCCCCTTATGTGGTTGCCCAGAGGCTGCTGTGCCAGACGATGCCAATGACTCACTGCCCAAAGAACACCGCCCCACAAAACCTGCCCAAGGCTACCCCAATTGGGATAGGGTCAGGTAGCCCCAAATTCGCTTAAGGATCTGCGGCGTTAGGAAGTCGCGCGAATTTCGTCTAATTTGTTTTTGACATTTTGGATATCTTGCCACATCAACCATTTTGGGCTGCCGGTTTCTCGCGAAGGGTTACGCAGAAGATAAGCCGGGTGAAAAATCGGCATACATAAGCGTCCTTCCCATTCCATCCACTCGCCGCGAATTTTGGTAATCCCGCGTTTTTCGCCCAGCAAGCCTTGCAGGGAGGTCGCCCCAGTTAATAGGATAATTTTGGGGTCTACCAGGCGAATTTGTTCGAGCAAGTAGGGTTTGCAAGCAGCAATTTCGGTGGCGGTGGGTTTGCGGTTTTCCGGAGGACGACACTTGACGATGTTGCAGATATAGACATCGCGATTAGTATCGAGTTCGACGGAGGCGAGAATCTTTTCTAAAAGTTGACCGGATTTGCCTACAAAGGGTAAACCCTGTTCGTCTTCATTTTGTCCGGGCCCTTCACCGATAATCATGATGGGCGCTTGGGGATTTCCCCGTTCGACAACGGCGTGGGTGCGGGTGTTGCCTAAGCCGCACCGAAAACAGCGATCGCAGTGGGGAAAGAGTTCTTGGGTACTGCGATAAGTTCCAGGCGGGATGGGAATTTTGGCACTTGTGGGAATCAGTTCGGGTTGAAACCCCGGTGCAGATGCCGGTTCGCTAAACGAAACCGGATCGAATAGGTTCAGTTGCTCGTCGCTGGCCATGAGGATTTAATAGATGACAATTGCTCGATTCTTGCAAGAATCGCTTCGCGTATTGAGGTTTCTCAATAGGCGCGGGGACTGAATGTTAGACAGGCTTGCGGTTGAAATTTTAACATTCCCTTGATTTCCGGGGATTTCGTTCAAAATCAGCCAATATGGAAATCAAGACTAGGCGAATTCTATTTTAAGCAATCATGTCATCTGGCGTTCTCTTTCGCGATCGCGCTGAAGCGGGTCAACAACTCGCGAGTGTCATTGCAGCCGAATTTCCCCCCCATACCGAGCAAGCTTTACCGATTGTGTATGCTTTGCCTAGGGGGGGTTTGCCGATTGCCGAGCCGATTGCTCAACAGTTACGCTGTCCGTTAAGCGCGATCGTGGCAAAAAAAATTACGCGACCCAAAAACCCAGAATTAGCCATTGGTGCAGTGACGGCGGATGGTCAAGTGCTTTGGGCGGGTCGGAAACTGGCTCATATTTTAACTCGCATGACGCCCCATCGCTTAACTCTGCGCGATCTCTGGCGGCTGAAGGCGCAAAAGAAGGCGCAAGACCAATGGGTTCAACTGGCTCCTTGGTGTCCCTCTCAGACAGCAACCGGCGCGATCGCTCTAATTGTAGATGATGGCATTGCCACCGGAATGACAATGGCTGTTGCGGTGAAGGCCGTGCGAACCCAAAACCCCGCCCAAATCTGGATTTGTACGCCTGTAGCGCCTCAAAGTTTAATGCCTGATTTGCAGGCTTGGAGCGATCGCGTTATCGTTTTGGCTACTCCCGATCCGTTCTATAGCGTCAGTCGATTTTATCGGTATTTTCCCCAGGTGGAGATGGCGGA
The DNA here is from genome assembly GCF_001746915.1 of Desertifilum tharense IPPAS B-1220. Classification (NCBI taxonomy): domain Bacteria; kingdom Bacillati; phylum Cyanobacteriota; class Cyanophyceae; order Desertifilales; family Desertifilaceae; genus Desertifilum; species Desertifilum tharense. Next base: position 169,756 of record NZ_MJGC01000066.1, on the reverse strand, counting down.
GGCGATCGCCTGCCTACAGCAGCAAGAAAAATGGCGATACACTGGGTAAGATCCAGACGTAATCAATTGAGCAATTCCGTTATGCGATGGTGGCGTTTTTGGTGGCAGACTTTTCTGCAATCAACCTTAGATCATCCCGTGCAATGCGTGGATTTGGTTCTCTCAATTTCTGCCGTGGGTTGGCTAGCGGTTTGGTTGATCGAACAGCAATGGCCCTATTTAGTGTTGGGTTCGAGTTATGCTGTGGGGTTAGCAACCACAACGCTTGTCCGAGAAGCGATCGCGCCCTCTCCCCATGCTCAAGTGGTGCGAGCCAGCGCCCTGTTATTATTAATCATCAGCATTTGTAGCTTTGTGGATGTGGCCCATTACCTGTAGCTATGAGCGATCTTCATCTAGCGGTTAATGGTACCCTAATGCGGGGGTTAGAACTCAATGGCAATCTGCTAGCGGTTGGGGCTATATTTGTCCGCGAGGCTTGGACAGAACCTTGCTATCGGTTGTGGAGTATTGGCGATCGCTATCCGGCGATGATCCGCACCCAAACTGGAGGAAGCGCGATCGCTCTAGAGGTGTGGCAGGTTTCCCCTACAGGCTTAAGCGAAATTCTCCTCAAAGAACCTCCGGGTTTAACGATTGGCAAAATTCGCCTCCAAGACGGTGAAGAAGTCCTCGGTGTTTTAGGCGAACCCTTCCTTTGTGAAGGACAACAAGAAATTACCCAATTTGGGGGTTGGCGCAGCTATATTTCTCAGCAGCAAAAATAAGAAGGAATTCTCAAAGTCAATGCTTGCTATTGCATTGGCTTGCTTTTGCATCCGTCTCAAGTTAGTAAAATTGGCGAGTGTTCGCAACAGTTATCGGTTCAGAGAGCGCTACAACCAGGGCGATCGCTAAATTCGCCCCTCCCTTACCCTAACTGCCTTTGAGCGGGCTAACCTGCAACCCAAATTATCCTAACCCTAACAAATAAATACTTTTGATAGAGTACGTTCGCTCTAATCTGCGATGAAGTAGTAAATAGAATTCCCTGCTCGTCAGACTTCTCCATCGGAAACCTAGAGTTGATTCAAAACCAAAGGACTTTTCAATGTTTCATCACGTCAAAGAATTACAATTTAACGTGCGCGTATCCGGCGCAGACCCTCGCTTTGCCAGCTTACTTCTAGAACAATTTGGCGGCCCAAATGGAGAACTCGCCGCCGCCATGCAGTATTTTGTCCAAGCCTTTTCCGCCCGTCAGCCCTATCCCGATAAATACGATATGCTGATGGATATTGCCACCGAAGAATTAAGCCACTTAGAAATAGTTGGAGCCACCATTACTTTACTTTTAGATGGTGTCAACGGCGAATTGAAAAATGCCGCCGATAGTAACATGATTACCAGCTTCTTCAGCGGCAATATGGAGAAGGAACAGATGATTCACCAAGCGCTAACCAATCCTCAGTTTTTAGCGCTATCCGGTGGCGGCCCCAGACTCACCGATAGTCAAGGAACCCCCTGGTCGGGTTCTTATGTGAATGCCAATGGCGACCTTAGCGTAGACTTGCGTTCAGATATTGCGGCTGAATCTCGCGCCAAACTTGTCTATGAACACTTAATGCAATTCACCGACGATCCTTACGTGAAAGAAACGCTTGGTTTCCTGATGACGCGGGAAGTTTCCCACTTCAAGATGTTTGAAGCCGCTTTAGAAACCATTCAGCCGAACTTCCCTCCCGGCGTCCTTCAAGGCGACCCCCGTTATACCCACATCTACATGAATATGTCTAACGGTGCCAGCGTGCGCGGCCCTTGGAACCAAGGTCAGGGAACTTGGGAAAATGGCGAAAGCTGGGAATATGTCGAGAACCCCAAAGAACACGTCATCGAAACCCAAGGCTTAGTCAACCAACCCGTAAAAGGCAACCAGCGCACCCCGGAACAAGCTAAAGAAATGGGTCGCAAACTCGGAAAACAACGCAGCGAAGAGATTAAAGCCGCTATTGGGAAAGGTCCTAACCAATGGTCTAGCTATCCTCAATCAACGCCAACAGGTCCTAACAAAGTTCAAGACCGTTAGATTTGCCTAACCCCAAATGATTAACCTGGTTTCTCCTCAAGAAACCGGGTTTCTATTTTTGCAGCTATCGGTGAGAACTGTTGCCATTGGTGTCGCTTTCACCCGTATAAGGCTGACCTTCAATTAATTCCGCCATTGCATGGGTTAAGGCTTTGGGGTCCATGAAGACGACTTTGGAGTTTGGGCTTTCCCCTAACTTTTGGTTGGCTTCTACATAGCGTTGCGCCACCAAGAACTTCAGAAATTCGCGGCTATTGGGGTCTAACTTCAAGGCTTGAGCGAGAATTTCCATTGATTCTGCACTCCCCTGGGCATCCAGAATAGCAGCCCGCTTGCGAATTTCGGCCGCCCGTTCCAACTCCATTGAATCAATCACGGTTTTGGCTGGCGTAATATCTCGCACTTCTACCCGCGTAATTTTGACCCCCCAAGTTCCGGTTCCTTCATCAAGTTGGCGCAACAGCGACTGGTTGATTTCTTTACGCGAAGCAAAGGTTTCATCGAGGTTCATTTGACCAATATCGGAACGCAACATAGTCAAAATCAGGTTCCTAATCCCCATTTCTACGTTATCAATCGCATAGTAGGCGCGCCGCAAGTCAAGGATTTGCCAGTAAACCACCGCGTCAGCTTTGAGCGATACGCTATCTTTCGTAATCGCTTGTTGCGGGGGAACCTCTAGCACCCGTTCGCTCATCAAGGCTTCAATCACAATGGTTTCGATGAACGGGATGATAAAATTCAGACCGGGTTTGAGGCGGCGATTATACCGCCCTAAGCGTTCAACCAGGGCTTCGTGGGCTTCTTTGATCACGCGAATTGAACCAACCAAACCAATGGCAGAAATTAACGCCAGAATCGCCAGAAAAGCTTGCAGCATGGGGAAAGGCAGAGTGGAGTTATCTTAACTCTAGTGTATTGGCGGGCGAGTGGGTAGAGGCGATCGCAGCCACAGGCCCACCCCCTGGCGGCCCCTGGTGTTCGCTCCCCCCAGACACATCATAATCGCTAGCAGACTGGGGCGAATTTCCCAGCACTATAATTTCGCAGTTTTGCAACTCTACCCCCGACGAAGTCGAAGCTACAGAGGAATAGAGAGAATAGTTAGCACAAATATCGCTTTCAGCAATGCGTTCTAGGGGAATTTCTCCCAAAGCCACCGCCACCCCTATTCCGTAGAATTGTCGCATACACTGTACAAGAGTTAGTGAATGCAAGCTTTTGAACGGACAGGCGAGAGGTATTGGTAGTGATAGCAACAATCTGCGATAAATTTGGCTTCCCCAGTTAGGATGTGTGAAAACCAGGGAACTCTTAAGTTATGAACAACCTTTAAACTACTGGGTAAAGCGTATGGCTGAGGTATGGTATTACGTTCACACATTTAGTAGTGACTCTAGCTGGCTGGGTGGTGTACGCTCAGTTTCTATCGATCAAGGTCGCGAAGTTGCTGCTTTTGGTAATGACGACAGCACCATCAAGTTATGGAATCTTAACAATGGGCAACCCCTAACACGTTCTTTTAAGCATACAAAAGCTGTTCGTTCCCTGGTCTTTACTTCAAGGGGAGACAAGATTATCAGTGGTGGCGATGATGCAACTCTCAGGGTTTGGGACATAAACTCATCTCAAGAGGTACTGAACATCAAGAGTCACTCTAAATCAGTCACAACAATTGCCCTACTCCCAATTTACGATTTGATTGTTAGCGGTAGTGATGACAATTCAATTAAGATTTTTAGTCTCAAAGATGGCAGAGAAATTCAGACCTTACGGGGTCATTCCAATTATGTGCAATCTGTTGCCGTTAGTCCTGATGGTACATTAATTGCTAGTGGTAGTTGTGATTGTACAGTGAAGCTTTGGGACACGCGAACATACGAAGAGTTATTCTCTTTATCTGCTCACTCAAAGGATGTGCGTATAGTCACATTTAGTCCTGACGGTCAAACGCTTGCTAGTAGCGGAGATGATGGAGATATCATCCTATGGGATGTCAAAACTGGATTATCTAAATGCACTATACAAGGTTATTCATGTAGTGTGCGTAGTTTGGGATTTAGTTCTAATGGACAGTTTCTTGTAAGTGGCGGAGACGATGGATATATTAGAATTTGGGACTTGACCCGAAGTGCATTATCTTCTTCTTTTCAAGCTCACTCTACAAAAATAAGTTCAGTTGCTTTCGCTTTCCATAATCAAGTAATTGTAAGTAGTAGTTGGGATAAGACCGTAAAACTTTGGGTTGTTGAAACTGCAATGCCTACATATCAAGGAGTAAGATTCTTTGGCAAAAAACAATCTGAATTTATTCCCCCGTTACCACGCTTTATTCTTCAGCAGGCTCAAGCAGTCAGTAAGGAATCTAATCAACCTTCAGCTAGTTTCCAAATGGCTAATGACTATAGCTTTCAATGGGAAAACAATCAAGTTCCAATCAGAAATCCACAACTATCTTTAGAAGATTGGAAGCGGTGGTTAAAGCAGTGGAGACGTGAGGAAGAGGAACGTAGAAAAGAACAACGTGCTAAGGAGAGGCTCCGTCTCAGGGAAGAACGTCTGAAGTTAGAACGCGAAAGAGAAGAACGTCTGAAAAAAGAGCAACAGTTACGGGAGGAGCGTAAAAGAGAACAAGACGCTCAAGAGAGGCTTCGCCTCAAAGAAGAACGCTTGAAGGTAGAACAACAAAGACAGGAACGTCTTAAAAAAGAGCAACAGTTACGGGAGGAAGAACTTAAGAAACAACAACGTGCAATACCCAATTCTTGGGAGAACAGTTCATCAAGGCAGCAAAAGGCAAAAACTAATTTCTGGGGTAGCAGTGGAAGTTCATCAAGTAACTCAAGTGGTAAGACATACGTTGAGGGATACCGTCGTAAAGATGGAACTTACGTTAAAGGACATTATCGAAACAAGTGAGAGACTTTAGAGAGGTTAAACTATCAGATTAGTTGATCAACAAGATGCTAAAACAACAGGCATTACTGAGTTTGAAACTCGGTAATGCCACTCGCAGCAAAAGACCATTAGAGAAATCAATAAGGAAAATTAGTCGGAATGCTCAAGCGAGAGGATTAACTCAAAATGCTACTGAATAAGTATCGCCAACAGAGTCTAAACCTTTGTACTGAGAACCGGACTTAAAACAGAGATAACTTCATCTGCGGTTGTTGTCCACCCGATGATTCCCCCCTGGGCGCGTAGCATTTCAATGGTGGCTGTTTTAAACTCTGGAAAGTAACTATCGGTTGCGTCTTCAATTAAGAGACATTCAAAACCGCGATCGTTGGCTTCTCGCATGGTGGTTTGAACGCAAACTTCGGTTGTTACGCCTGTAAAGAGTAAATGGGTAATCCCTTTTCTGTGTAACTGTAACTCTAAATCCGTACGACAGAATGCACCTTTTCCGGGTTTTGTCAAGACTATTTCTCCCGGTAAAGGTGTTAATTCTGGGATAATTTGATTGCCCGGTTCGCCATCAATTAAAATTCGACCCATTGGGCCAGCATCGCCAATTTTTAAGCTACTTTTCCCTCGATTCAGTTTAGCAGGAGGGCAATCGGATAAATCCGGTTTATGACATTCTAGGGTATGAATAATTGGGAGATTGAATTGGCGGAAGGCTTCTAAAAGTTGTTTAACTGTTGGGACAATGGCTTGTAGGCGAGTTACGTCATTTCCTAACGCATCTCCAAAACCACCCAGTTCTAGAAAGTCGCGCTGCATATCAATAATAACTAAAGCGCAGCATTGCAAATCTTCTGGAAGTTCGTATTCGTAAGGTTGGGCCGCAATGGTAGTCATAGGGATGGGGGGAAGAAGGGAATTAGGAATTAGGAGTTGGGGGTTGGGGAAGAAGGGAATTGGGAGTTGGGAGTTAGGGGTTGGGGAAAGAAGGGAATTGGGAGTTGGGAGTTGGGGGTTGAAGGAAGAAAAAATAGGAGAACTTGATAACCATCAACTCAGCACTCTTTTCCCCCCATCCCCCCATCCCCCCATCTCCCCATCCCCCCACCCTCTTCCCCACTCAGCACTCAGCACTTTCTACTCAGCACTCTCAATGTCCTGCCATGCGCTGACCGATGGTGGTAAGATCGGCGTTGGCGATCGCACTTTCGTAGGCAAACTGACCCTCGCTAATCACCAGAATGCGGTCGGCTAGTTTCAGGAGTTCGTCTAAGTCTTCACTCACCAATAACACGGCGACCCCTCGGTTTCTGGCGGCGAGAATTTGCCCGTGGATAAACTCAACCGCGTTAAAATCTAAGCCAAAACAAGGGTTAGCTGCAATTAACAGATTAATCCGATCCTCGGATAACTCCCTGGCTAAAACGGCGCGTTGCACATTTCCCCCCGATAGATGGCCGATGGGGGTTTCCGTTGAGGGCGTTTTGACTGAGAATTGTTGAATCAGACCCTGGGCAGCATTGCGAATTGCTTTCAGGATCAAGAAGAGACTCGCCTTAGCTTGTGGTGGCTTATCAAAGGTTCGCAACGCCATATTTTCTGCTACGCTCATGTGAGGCACGCAGGCATTTTTAAGCGGTTCTTCGGGTAGTGCAAAGACGCGATGGCGATACATTTCCGGCCGAGTGGCGTTGTAAGCTTCTCCATTGACCGTAACTTGACCTGCAATGGGGAGACGTTGACCGGCTAAAACCTCCACAAATTCCCGCTGACCATTCCCCGAAACGCCTGCAATACCGACAATTTCACCGCTATGAACGGTTAAATCAACCCCACAGACAGCTTCTAAACCGTTATCTTTATGGGCGCGTAACCCAGTGACTTGTAACACGGGTTGGGGTTCGGGATGCGACGTTTTTTCAACGGGGGTGGGTTCGCGTTTTTCGCCTAACATCATTTCCGCCATATCTGCGACGGTGAGGTTTTTCACTAACCCTTGTCCGGCGAATTTTCCTTTCCGCAATACCGTAATTTCATCGCAAAACGCCATAACTTCGCGGAACTTGTGGCTAATGATTAACACGCTTAACCGTTGCGCCGTCACCTCTTGGCGCAGCAAGCCTAACACCTCGTCGGCTTCCTGGGGGGTGAGAACGGAGGTGGGTTCGTCGAGAATCAGAATCCGACTTTTCAGGTAAATTTGTTTAAGAATCTCCAGCTTTTGCTTTTGTCCGGCGGCGAGTTGGGCGATGGGAGTATTGAGGGGAACGCTAAACGGCGCAGTTTGCATAAAGGCTTCTAGCGCCTCAAATTCCTGCTTCCAGTTAATTAAATTGGGACTGTCAAACCGAGATAAGACTAGGTTTTCAGCCACCGTCATCGCCGGAACTGAGGTGAAGTGTTGATACACCATCCCCACCCCGTACTGATGGGCGTCGCGAGGGCTGGCGATTTCGCGCGATCGCTTTCCGATTAAAATATCCCCGTGGTCAGGTTTGTAAAAACCCATGACACACTTCACCAGGGTACTTTTCCCCGCCCCATTTTCCCCCAGGAGGGCGTGAAACGTTCCCGGTTTTAACTTCATCGAGACATTATCTAACGCCACCAACGATCCAAACCGCTTGGTGAGGTTCACCACTTCCAACTCTGGAAGGGGAGTTGTATAATCTGCGTCTACTGCCGATCTAAGAATTGCTTCTGTCACGATTGCTTCTCCTCAAGGTTAACTTTTAATCGCTCTCATTAACGCTTCCGACTCCGCCACCGCACCAAATACGCCGCCTTGCATCTTAACCATGTGCAACGCTGCTAAATGGTTGCCATAATCTGTTGCGCCCGTACAATCAGAAAGTAGGAGACATTCATAACCGCGATCGTTCGCATCCCGCATCGTGGTATGAACGCAGACATCAGTAGTAATTCCAGTTAAGACTAAGTTTTGAATGCCCTTTAGCTTGAGTAGCAAGTCTAAATCTGTGGCGTAAAACGACCCTTTTCCGGGTTTATCAATAATTGCTTCTCCCGGTAGCGGTGCTAATTCTGGGATAATTTCCCATCCCGGTTCGCCCCGTACTAGAATTTTGCCACAAGGTCCCGGATCGCCAATACCCGCGCCTGTTTGCTGACTGCGCCAACGTTTATTTGCAGGTAAATCCGATAAATCCGGTCGATGCCCTTCGCGAGTGTGGATAATGTGATAGCCTTCCGTTCGCGCTATCTCTAATAACCGTTGAATGGGTTGAATAGGGGCGCGAGTTAAGGATAAATCGTAACCCATCTTATCCACATAACCGCCTTGGCCGCAGAAATCAGTCTGCATATCAATGACAATGATTGCAGTATTCTCCGGTCGCAAATCTCCGTTATACGGATAAGGATACGGTTCAGACTCAACAAATCGCTTCATCTTCTTTCCCCAACTCCCAACTCCCAATTCCTATTTCCCTTTCTTCCCATCTCCCCTACCCCTTATACTTCCGGGTAGGTTCCTCAAAGCCGCAGGAACGTCCATCGGTGTGAACCACTTCGGCGTCCCAAGGTAAGCGGTATTCTCCTTTAACCAAATCTTGCATATACGTGTAGGGACAATCTTGCGCGCCACCTTTCACCGCTACGTAGCCGCGATGTCCCAATTGATAGATATTATTTTCCACTCCCCAGCGAACTCTGGCTTCGCGAACGAGATCGGGGCGCAGTTCTGCGGTAATAATTTCATTAGGGCGATCGCTTCCCATTACCAAAGGAACGCCATCGAAGTTGACAAACATCCCCTCACCCATCGAATCGAAAGTGCGATCGCTCCCACACATACACACCGAAGCCGTGTACATTAAATTACAGAACGCATTTGCCTGATTCGTAATCCGCCACGCATGACGAATGGGGGCTGTATATCCCGCAGTCCGAATCGTAATTTCTGCCCCCTTATAGGCGCATTCCCGCGCCATCTCCGGAAACATCCCATCGTGGCAAATCATCAAAGCCAGCTTGCTACCATTCGGTCCTTCACACACCGGAATCCCTAAATCTCCCGGTTCCCAAGGTTCCACAGGTACCCACGGATGCATCTTGCGATAGTACAGTTGCAACTCGCCCTTATCGTCAAGAATAATCCCGCTATTGTAAGGATTGCCATTCGGGTTGTATTCCATCATCGAGAAACAACCCCAAATCCCATTATCCCGACAAGCCGCGCTAAACGCTGCCATCTCCGGGCCATCCAACCGACACATAATTTCAGGATTCGTGTCCATCGATAACCCATGTAAGGCATATTCAGGAAAAACCACTAAATCCATCGTCGGTAAATTGCGCCGCGCCTTCCCTACCATGTCGCAGATGCGTTGCGTTTGGGCGCTTAAATCATCAGGCGTGACAACATTGGGGAGTTGGAGTTGAACCAACCCTAAAACAACGCCATTCGGAGATTTATTCAGTCCGCCAAGTCCAGTCATAGTGCTGAGTGTAAAGTGCTAAGTGCTGAGTGGGTAAGAGGGTGGGGGGATGGGGGGATGGGGAGATGGGGAGATGGGGGGATGGGGAGATGGGGGGATGGGGGGAAAAGAGTGCTGAGTTGATGGTTATCAAGTTCTCCTATTTTTTCTTCCCCAACCCCCAACTCCTAACTCCCAATTCCCTTCTTCCCCAACTCCCAACTCCCTTCCCCTATCAAGTGTCCGTCCCTAACGCCCCAGGTGCGCCTGTGAGGGTGCGTTTGGGCGAACAGGTCAAAATCATGATTGCGAGAGTCAGGACGTAGGGGGCGGCGTTAAATAGGTAATAGTAGGAATTGACGCCGACGGATTGTAAAGCGGGGCCTAATGCTTGCGCCCCGCCAAACAGGAGGGAAGCGTATAGACACTGCAAGGGGTTCCAATGGGCGAAGATGACTAAAGCAACCGCCATTAAACCTTGTCCGCTAGAAATGCGTTCTGTCCAAACTCCCGGATAGTAGAGAGATAGGGATGCGCCGCCAATTCCAGCGAGGAAGCTTCCGGCGATGATGCTTAACATCCGGACTTTGAAGATAGAAACGCCCATCGCCCTAGCGGCTTCGGGGCTATCGCCAACCGCGCGGATCAATAAACCCCAACGGGTGGATTTAAAGAACCATTGCAAAGTCGGGGCTAGAATAACGCCCAGGAGAAACAGGGGACTAATTTTTAGGGCGGCTTGAACTTGAGTCAAGCTACTCCATCCGCCTAAGTCGAGGGTAGGGAGTTGGGGGGCGGAAGGTTGAATGAAGGGTTTCCCTAAAAAGAAGGCGATGCCGCTACCAAAGATAATCATAGCGATGCCGACGGCGACATCGTTAACGCGAGGTTGTTGGGATAGCCAGCCGTGAATGCTACCGAGAACCATACCCGCGATGCCTGCAACGAGTACGCCGACCCAAGGCGATCCGGTAAGGTAGGAGATAGCATAAGCACTCATTGCCCCCATTAACAGAGTGCCTTCTAAACCGAGGTTAATTTTGCCGCTTTTTTCGGTGAGGCATTCGCCCAAGGAGACGAAGAGAAACGGGGTTCCGCCTCGCATGGTTCCGGCTGCGATCGCCAATGGAACACCCCACCATCCTAATGCTTCTGTTGCCATTGTTTTAAGTGCTGAGTGTTTCTCTAAGTGCTGAGTGTAAAGTGCTGAGTGCTGAGTGGGGGAAGGAGTGCAAAGTTCCGTAGCTTGCACACCAAGCAGCGGTGTTCCGAGTTCCGAGTGAGGAAGTTAGTGCTGAGTAAGAAAAGGAGTCTTGAGAGAAGAAAAGAGTGCTAATTTCCGAGAAGTAGAGAAGTCAGTCAGTATTAACCTGTAATTCCCTTCTTTCCCCCCATCCTCCCATCCCCCCACCTCCCCATCCTCTTCTTCCCCAACTCCTAACTCCCAACTCCCAATTCCCTTCTTCCCCAACCCCCAACTCCCAACTCCCTTCTTCCCCAACCCCCAACTCCTAACTCCCAACTCCCTTCTTCCCCTAGACAGTGACTGTCTGAGGAGACACAGAGGGCGCGGCTTTTTCTTGGAAGAAGGGGATGCGCCCGTAGAGGGAGTCGCTGAAGAGGACGGTGAGGAAGACTAGACCTTGGAAGACTAAGACGGTAGCATCGGGGAGACCGTGCGATCGCTGTAAAATTCCTCCACTGGCGATAATGCCACCCAAGAGGATGGAAATGAGGATGACTGCTAGGGGATTATGTCTAGCAACGAAGGCGACGAGAATTCCCCCGTAACCGTAACCTGCATTTAGCGATTGATTTGCCCGACTGTGAATGGCTGCGACTTCTACCATTCCGGCTAAACCTGCACAGGAACCGGCGAGGAAGCAGATGGCGACGGTGAGTTTCCCGACGGGTAGCCCTGCGATGCGGGCGGCGCGGATGTTGCCTCCGGCGACGCGGGCGGCGAAGCCGAAGGTGGTACGCTGGATCAGGAAATAGGCGATCGCGCACGCAATGAAGCCGTAAATTAGCCCGTAGTGAACTCGCGTCCCTGGTAGGCTAGGCAGCATGTTGATGTCGGGGATGGGGAAGGTGGAAGGCTTGTTTAAAGAACTGGGGTCTTTCATCGGGCCTTCGACGAGATGATTTAAAAGGGCGATCGCAATATAGTTGAGCAAAAGACTGCTAATCGTCTCATTCACGCCGCGATAATGGCGCAACGCCCCCGCAAAGGCAATCCAAATTCCCCCGGCTACTAAACCCGCGACGGCCATCCCAAGCTGTACCATAACGGGGGGGACTGCGGTTCCCAAGCTTAACCCCATCGCCGCCGCCGCCAAACCGCCCATGACTAGCGCCCCTTCGTTGCCAATAATCACCAACCCCAACCGGGCAGGTAAGGCGGTACACAAGGCACTCAGCATCAACGGGGCAGCCCGAATCAGCGTATTTTGAAACGAAGTCCAGCGCCCAAAAGCTGCCCGGTAAATGGAGGAATAGACTTGTAAGGGGTTCGCCCCAACCAATGCACAAAAAATCCCAAATAGGAATAAAGCAACCAGAATTGCCCCTATTGGAATGCAAATTGCTTCTAGCGTTCTTCGCCAATTATCGCGTTTAATCATTTCCCTCTTCCCTTGGGGTTAAGCGCCAACACTACCAATGACGCCTTCTACTAACCAATTCATCTGTTCGAGTTCTGGATCTTTCTGGGGTAGGGCTTTATCTTTAGCAATGACAGATTTACCTTGGTTATCCTTAATCTCGCCAGCATAAATCACCATGCTGCCATCCATAAACTTGGCTTTGGCAGCATCCGCTTCTTGCTTGGCTTGGTCGCCGACTGCTGCGCCATAATCAGATAACTTGCAGAAACCATCTTGCAAGCCACCCCGAACTAAATGCGGGATACCGCCATTCATCAGGGTTTTCCCTTCTTGGATAGCGGTTACGTAGTCGGTATAAATTTTTGTCCAATCCCACTCTGCACCCGTGAGATAACCTTTAGGGGCGAGGGCGACTTGGTTGGCGTGGTAGCCGGAGGTGTAAATTCCCCGTCTTTCTGCGGTTTCAATCACCACTTTGGGGCTATCAACGTGGCAGGTGACTACATCAATGCCTTGATCTGCCATGCTATTGGTAGCTTCTGCTTCTTTGACGGGTTCTGCCCATTCTCCGGTAAATAGGACTTGGGTGGTAATTTCGGGTTTAACAGAACGCGCCCCTAGGGTGAAGCTATTGATATTCCGCAGAACTTGAGGAATGGGTTTAGCTGCCACAAAGCCTAATTTACCGGATCTGGAGGTATGGGCGGCAACAATTCCAGCTACATATTGGGCTTCATCAATATAGCCATAGTAGCTGCCGATATTATCGGGCAATCCTTCTCGATACAAGCCACCTGCATGGAAAAATTGCACGTCTGGAAACTCTTTGGCTAGGTTGATGATGTGCGGATCGAAGTAGCCAAAGGAGGTGGGAAATAGGACTTTTGCGCCGTCTAATTCAATCATGCTTCGCATGGTTTCTTGCACGGCGTTGGTTTCGGGAACGTTGGCTTCTTCTATGATTTGAACTCCGGAAATTTTGGCAATTCCGGCTGCGCCTTCAGCGTGGGCTTGGTTATAGCCAAAGTCGTCTTTGGGACCGACATAAATAAAGCCGACAATTAGGGGTTCTCCGTTTCCACCTCCCCCCGCAACGTTACTTTGGGTGGTGTTAGACGCGGGAGTACACCCAGTACCGTAGCGCGAGGTGATGCCGAAAGCACCCGCCGCTAGCAAGCCGCGCATGACTTGACGGCGGGATAAGGAAAACGGCTGCCTTTTACTCATAAAAGTTGTCCTCAGTGGTTTGTCTAGAAATTCATCTATCGGTTGTCAGATTTTCGTCAAGATAAATTCAGATCAAACACGGCTATGGAAAACTTTTTTGTAAATTACAATACACAAACTTAAATGAGGGAAGAAAGGTGCGATCGCGCTCCCTCTATTGGAGATAGCCTTAAATTTGGTAAACTTATTATCATACCTTAAAAAGGCTGTAATAAAATAGTGGTTATTCAGGTTGAAAATTGAAGTCCCTATGGCTCAAACGCGCCCTATTTTCAAAACAATAGCGACTTTAGAAGAACGGTTTAACTTACAGCCGACTCGAAACGCTCAATTTTTTCCAGAATGGTAGAATAACCTACCCAATCTAAAAGCAAATCCTGAAACAAATTCGCCAAGTGATGTTAGAAAATACCGTTCAAACCGAGAATTAATAGGCTTACTTTCCACCGCCCATTAAATAGAGTAACGCCATCCGCACTGCAACCCCGCTCGTGACCTGTTGAGCAATTAAACTGAGTTTAGGATCGTCCATTAAATCGGAACTAATTTCAACGCCGCGATTGACCGGGCCGGGGTGTAAAATTTGGACATCGGGCTGGCACAAGTGGAGGCGATCGCGCGTAATCCCAAACCGTTGATGATATTCTCGTAAACTGGGGAGTAAATGCTGCGTCATCCGTTCCTTTTGCAAGCGCAACGTCATCACAAAATCAGCCTCTTGCAACGCCGGAACCACATCCCAATGAACGAATAGGCGGCTAGCGTAGTCTGCGGGAGTATCTGCCGTTTGGGTAAAACTTGCAAACCATTTAGGGAGTAGCGTTGGTGGGCCGGCGAGGTGGACTTGCGCCCCCGTTGCCAGTAAACTCCAAATATTAGACCGGGCAACCCGCGAGTGAATAATATCCCCCACAATAGCCACTTTCTTACCCGCAAGTAACTCTATCCGGGGATGGCTGGCATCTAGACGCGAACAAATGGTAAATAAATCGAGTAACGCTTGGGAGGGATGTTCGTGTTGTCCGTCGCCAGCATTGAGAACGCCCACTTTCGCGCCTAAGCGTTCCATCTCGGCTGCGATCGCATTTGGTACCCCAGCTTCGCGATGTCGGATCACCATCATATCCGTTCCCATCGCCAAATAGGTCTTCGCCGTATCTAAAATTGTTTCGCCTTTGGTTAGCGAAGAAGTCCCCGGCGCAAAATTTAGCGTATCGGCGGATAGGCGTTTGGCTGCAATTTCAAAGCTGTTGCGAGTTCTGGTAGAAGGTTCAAAAAACAAATTAGCCACCACTTGTCCTTGCAACGTGGGGACTTTCTTTGTTCGCCGACTCAACACTTCCGAAAAGCTAGCCGCCGTTTGCAAAATTGTATTGTATTCCTCTGGACGAAAATCCGCTAGAGAAAGAATATGTCGGCGCGTCCAAGTTGTAGTACCCATAACCCTTATTCGGCAATTCGCCTTCTCAGCATAAGACCAAAGCGATACGGATCTGACCCTCGCAACGTTGAATTATACAGATAAGTGCGATTCACTCTCGCAATCCCATTAAACCCGTTCCCAGCTAACACTCGGCTAATCTAATGATTTCTTCTAAAGTCTTATCTTGTCTTTTCCTCGGTACCTTGGTTTTAGGAACTGCCAGTTGCGGTTCTCGCGTCGCCGATAACTCCCCAACTCTCCCCCAAACCGAACCGCTAGCAAGTCCAACTCCAACCGTTTCCCCACCTGCAAGTCCTGTTATTCCCAATCGTACCGCAGCCAATACCGTAACGGTGACGGTGTATAAGCCGGATAGCCAATGCGAAGAACTGGTTCCCGAACAAGTCAGGGTTTCGCAAACCAATGCGATCGCGGATGCCGTTGGTGAAGCGATCGCCTATGGTAATACTACAGACTTCGATCTTTCTGGCTATCGCGTCAGCGTTGATGAGAATTCGCGAGTGGCGACAGTCGAATTACGTCTATCTCCCGACTCCCAGCGCCAGTTTGTTTCCCTCTCAAGTTGCGAACAATTTGCCCTGTTTGGGAGTTTGCGAAGAACCCTAACCGCTAACTCCCAATGGAATATCCAAGAGGTTCGCTTTACCCAACAAGGCGAAGAGATTGTTTTTTAATGAGTCGTATGGACTTTCTGAATTCTAAAATTTTACGTCCGATTACTAATGAGCAGATACTCAGTCAAATAGATGAGCTTCTAAGTTGGGCAATCCGTTGTCAAGTAATTCCAAGGGATCAACTGAAAATTACGCTATTTAAGTTGGAGGGGTGGGTTGCCGCTCCTGCCATCAGTGCTAGTCTTATGACTCCAATAGCTCAGGAACGACTTCAGCACACCTTTGAGAAACTTGGATATCGGGAACTGTTTGCTACTCTACTGCTTGCAGGGGCAACTTATACCTATACGGTGCCAGTAACAATTGAAGGACTCAATGAATTTCGCAGAAACATGTCTCCTTGGTGCTATGCCCTTTTTGCTGGAGAGAGCAAACCTGACTGGATTTTAATCTCCGTTGAATCTGAATTTGATGTGATTGCAGGTCCGACTAACTTTGTTGAGCAATTTGTCAACTGTGACATAGAACAGGCGTTCTGTTGCTTTCTAAACTTTGTTAAGGAGGAACCCATGCCAAAATATCTTAGAGAATACTTACAACTGATTCATCACCGCTTAAAGAATAGCTATGAAAGCGCAGAAGAGGGAAGTGAATTCTTGATTACTCCGTAAGTGCGATCGCTGCTCTCTGATAGGATCGATTAAGGCACGAAACCCATGATCGCAAACCTTGCAGCGTGCTTGGGTAAAAAGAATATCGAGGATAAAGAATGCTTTTAAAAGCTTTAGCGTTAAACAAAGGGCTTTATATTACATTTTGACTTTAGCCCTCTTCTGCCAGTTTCCGAGAGGTAGGGCGGGAAAAGATTAACCCACCCTAACAAGGACTAAGCTTTCAGCCAACGGGCTGCATCTTTGGCGTGATAGGTGAGAATTAAATCAGCCCCAGCACGCTTGAAACTGGTTAGGGTTTCCATGACGACTCGTTCTTCATCAATCCAACCATTTAAAGCAGCGGCTTTCACCATCGAATATTCACCCGAAACGTTATAGGCGGCTACGGGGAGGTTGCTTGCTTGCTTCACTTGCCAGATGATATCCATGTAAGCTAAGGCGGGTTTCACCATTAGCATATCTGCGCCTTCAGCAATGTCTAACTCAATTTCCTTAAGGGCTTCGCGGCTGTTACCGGGGTCCATTTGGTAGGTTCTGCGATCGCCAAATTGCGGGGTAGAGTCTGCCGCATCCCGGAAGGGGCCATAATAAGCTGAGGCGTATTTTGCCGCATAGGACATAATGGGCGTATCTTGGAACCCCGCCTCATCCAAGGCTTCGCGAATGGCTTGCACAAACCCATCCATCATCCCCGATGGCGCAATAATATCCGCCCCGGCTTGGGCTTGAGAAATAGCCGTTTTCTTCAATAATTCTAAGGTGGGGTCGTTTAACACTCTGCCCGTTAAATCCCCAACTTCCAAATAACCGCAATGTCCATGACTGGTATATTCGCACAGACAGGTATCAGCAACCACCACTAAATCGGGAACGGCTTCCTTCACCGCCGTGGCTGCTTTTTGGACAATGCCACAATCATGCCATGCCCCGGTTGCCTCCTCATCCTTGGTATCGGGAATGCCAAATAAGATGATGGAGGGAATGCCTAAATCGTAAACTTCCTTGGCTTCCTCAACAATTTTATCAACGGAAAGCTGGTAAACTCCCGGCATGGATTTGACTTCATTCGCAACGCCGCTACCGGGTACCGCAAATAACGGATAGATTAAATCGTGGGTTGTAACAACCGTCTCGCGAACCATGCGACGCAGTTGGGGAGAGGTGCGAAGGCGGCGAGGGCGATGAGTTGGGAACATAGGACAATCGTGATTTGTTATAAGGACAGTGGCTACCCCAAGGTGGTTTTTTGACTCAGCCGTTGGGTATCGTTGCGACAATCAAAATTTAGTGTAAAGCGATCGCAAACAAAGAAGCACCTGCTAGAGGTGCCTCTCAATGTTTCGTAACGATTAGAAATTAGGACGCAGACTCAGCCGCATAGACGCTGACTTTCTTGCGGGTTCTGTCTTTGCGTTCAAAGGTGACAATGCCATCAATGAGGGCAAATAAGGTGTCATCCTTGCCAATTCCGACATTATTACCGGGGTGAAACTTCGTTCCCCGTTGGCGAACCAGAATATTTCCGGCGCGTACCACTTGACCGCCGAACCGTTTAACGCCTAATCTCTGGGCATTAGAGTCGCGACCGTTACGCGTACTCCCTGTACCTTTCTTATGAGCCATTGTCGAGTTCCCTCCAAAAGAATATAGCGCTAATCTTTATTCTGCCGCAGTTGCCGCTTCGGCGGTTTCTGCGCTAGCCAAAACTGCCCCATTCAGATTAATCGAGTTAATCATCAAACGAGTCACTTCTTGGCGGTGTCCGCGTTTTTTGCGAGTTTTCTTTTTCGGCTTCATCTTGTACACCAAGACTTTCCGGGCGCGAAAATGCCGCAATACCGTGCCTTCAACCGTTGCGCCTTCCACGAGAGGTTGACCGATATGTACGTCATCTTCATGGGCAACAAACAGCACTTTTTCAATGCTAACTGACCCGTCTTCTTCCACGGGCAGCAGTTCGATGTCGTAGAAGCGTCCGGGTTCTACTCGCAGTTGTTTCCCGCCAGTTTCAATAATTGCGTAACTCATTGGGATAGTCCTTAAAATTGCCGTACAGGTAGCTGGTGCTTGAAGTTTAAGCTGGTGACACCAGCATTTGCTATCTCAACCTGATCCGAGCAGGTAATAGCAGACAATCTACTATTATCTGTTAAAAAGGCTTATTTTGTCAAACTAAAGATTCCCGCTGAGTAAGCGCCACAGCAGTTGCAACATCCACAGGGTAAACGCACCTGCCGCAAAAACGACGATGGCAATTCCCACTAAAAGCAAGACCACAAACCACTTATCGGCCTTAGCACTCACTTTTGGCGCTTCGAGATGCGATTCTAGCAGTTCTAGATTCATCGCATTCGCTTTCCAGGCGACATCAAACAAATCGCCAAACGCAGGCACCGTACCCACTAAGGTATCGACAATAATATTAAAAGCCATTCGCCCTAGGGTTTCCCTGGGAACGCCCAAGCGCGAGGCTTCATATAAGATATAGCCCGAAAGAGCAGAACCCACCACATCGCCACCCCCCGGTAAGAGTCCGAGTAACGGATCGATCCCCACGCGATAGCGAGTTCCGGGAATGCCAACTGCGTTATCCAGAACCCGACTAATCCGCCGCAAGCGCTTTAAGATCAGGTGTTGAGACTCAGATAAAACAATTTTGGGTCGAGGAGGCGGGTGAGGCTGCGCCATAAACTTCGTTCTCAAAAATGCAGATTACCGCTATTCAAGCATTATTTGTCCAAGTTCGGGTACGCCACAGGCGAGATCTTTCCACCCCCCATTGCTGCTAGCATCCTGTATAGAGGTGTGTGGAGTTAGCGAGTGTGAACAGACAACCCGGAACTGGAACGACCATTTTCTTATATATTTTTGGGATTTCCCTACTCGTTACGGCGGTCATTGTTGTCCTTAGAGGGACGGGTGTAGTGGGCTGGATTCCAGGCTATGTTATTTGGGCATTAGTTTTGTTTTCCATTGGCGCTGGAGTTCTCGCGGCTTTAAAGAATTTGAATCGGCGCTGGTAAACGAAAGCTGAAAGTCCTCTGCTGTTGGGTTTCGTACCTCAACCCAACCTACGCTACTAATTTTTGGGCAGTTAACCGGGGGCGAAAGGTACTGAATTTACGAGATAGATGTCTGTCTTTAGAGTTGGATTATCTTTGGAGTAATCTGACTTAGGGGCGATTCAGAGCGCGTTAGCCAGTTGATATTCTCCAATCAGTAGTAATTCTTACAGTAAAGATTTAAGGCATCTGATGGCTAACGAATATACAGCAGAGCGTACTGTTTCCGCAGTATTTAAAGAAGAACAACAAATTAACCAAGCGATTCGTCGCCTCCTCGATCGCGGGGTGGATCGCGATCATATTTCGATGATGGGCCGTAACTTTCAATCTAAAACGAAAATTACGGGCTTTATTACTAAAAAAGATGTAATTTTAGGCGGCCTTAGAAGCGGCGCAATTTTTGGATCGCTGTTTGGTTCTATCCTGAGTTTACTGACGGGAGTCGGCGTTCTGTTTATTCCCTTTTTGGGAACCGTTGTAGCAGCAGGGCCATTAAGTGCCATTTTACTAGGGGCAGCCAGCGGCGCGATCGCAGGTAGCGCTGGGGCTGGTTTAGTCTCGGTTTTCGCCTCCTTGGGGATGTCAGAAGATAAAGCCGCCGTCTATCAAACCCGCTTGGAAGCTGGCGATTTTCTGGTGATGGCTGAAGTTCCCGCCGACAAAACGGGCGAAATTCAACTGCTGTTAGAAAGCGAAGGTGGCGAAGAAATCTCAATCTCCGATATGACCCTTCCCAAACCTTGTCCGGGGATGTGTAATGGGGTGGATGACCTTTCGCCGGAAGTGCGATCGCACCTTTCCGAAGACGCGCAAACAACCTTCATCGAGCGCTACAATGCCGTTTACCAGGAAGCGAACAACTCCCTAGAAGCCGAACAAGCCGCTTGGGAAACCATTCATCAACAATACACAGAAGACGAAAACGGGGTTTGGTCTAAACAGAAAGTCACCGCCTAGGCTTTAACCCCAGCTTGCGAAGAGTTCCCGACGGGCTAAAGTTGGGGAACTCTTTTTTTCTGTGCAAATTCCCAAGGGTTGGCAGCCCAAACCCTGCTTTCTAGAGAAAAATAACGCCATAATATTCGGAAGGTTCTCAAACAAGATCGACACTCATGCTAGCTGAACCCGTCTGCATTCAACTCAGTTGGCAAGATCCCGAAACGGGCGAACTGCAACAACCCACCTTGCAGCTACCGATTGCTTTGGGTCGAGAATTAGAACAACTTCCTACAACTTTAGGCGATCGCACTGTTGCTCGCGTTGTCCTCAATAACAAACAAGTCTCGCGATTTCACGCCCTGATTGACCTTTCCGGTCAACAAATTATTTTCACAGACCGCAGCGCCAACGGCACCTTCATTCAAAAACAACACCTCCACCATGCCAGCTTGCCCCTAGCGCCGCAAGACCGCATTGAGATTGGCCCTTATCACATTTCCATTAACATCAAAGGAGAATACGACCCCCACGCCACCGAAGCGCACGCCTTGTCCAAAACCCAACTGAGAGTTTCCCGCAACTTTTGGACTCAACCTTGGGTCGTCATTTTACTCGGAACAGCGCTAGCGTTGTTGATGGGGTTCTGTTCTTGGTTGGTTGTCACCCAACTGCTCAGACTCTACCGCCCTCAAGTTCCCATTACCTCTCCTGAAAACAGAAATTAACCCCTCATTGGGTCAACGATCGTTTTTGGCGAATTGATCTTGAGCTATTCTGCCTTACTTCCCATGTCCATCTTTAGCCGAATTTTTCAGCGAAAAGCTACTCAGCATCTCCTCCTCTCGATTGTCGCCTGTTGTTGTATTTTTTGGAGCCATCCCCCAACCCCCAGTTACGCCCAAACACCAGCCACCCCAGTCATTAGCTTTCGCCAACGCGCCCCCGTTGCCATTGATGGACGGGTGTTATTTTTCGTCAGCGATACGGCGAACCGTCGCGCCACCGAACGCGCCCAGGAAATTAACGCGATTTTAGCCCGTTTGGTTGAAACGCCAGCCCCTCCGCAAGTGGAGATTGCCCAAGAAAATCAACTGACGACGCTGCGAATTAATAACCGTCATTTGGTGACAGTCACTTCCGAGGATTTGCGCGAGGGATTAACCACCACCGAACAGGCGCGAATGTGGCAGCAGCAAGTGATAGATGCGTTTCAACTGGCGCAAACAGAGCGATCGCCTCTTTATATGCGCCAAGCGTCGATCGCCTCTGCAATCGTCTTAGCGGGGGCGATCGCGGGACATTTGTTCTTACAAGTCAGCGGTCAGTTTCTGGCGGCGAAGCTTGGCGAGTGGTTAACCCGCAATCCCGTTTTGGGGGGAGAATGGGACGATCCCTTGAAGCGGTTTGTGCGGTTGGGGTTTAGCGGGTTGCAGGTGGGTTTGTGGCTGGCGGTTGGCTATTTTCTTACCGATTTGTTTCCTTGGACGCGGCGATGGCGTTACGAATTATTTAACCTCTTTTTTGCCAGTCTCACCGCCCCCGTTTTTACCCTCGATCAACGCGGCTATTCGATTCTCGATATTCTGCTGTTAATTGTTTTTGGGGTGTTGCTGTGGCTTGGGGTGCGTTCTGTCACCAAGCTGTTTCAGTCTCGGTTGCTGAACCATTCGCATATCGATCGCCGGATGCAGGATGTGTTGGCGATCGCGTTTCAGTCGATCTTGATGTTCGTGGGATTGACGATTATCCTGCAAATGTGGGGCCTTAATGTCAGTTCCCTGGCGATTATTGCGAGCGTTCTGGGGGTGGGGATTGGTTTTGGCTTGCAGAATATTGCCAATAACCTGATGAGTGGTTTGATTATTACCCTAGAACGGAATATTCAAGTTGGCGATTTTGTGGAAGTCTCGAACTTGATGGGGACGGTGGAATATGTGGGGGCGCGCAGTACCCGCATTTTAACGTTGGATCAGGTCACGATTATTGTCCCGAATTCTCGCTTTTTGGAATCGGAGGTGATTAACTGGAGTCACAGCAGTCCGGTGTGTCGCCTGCATCTCCCGGTTGGGGTAGCCTACCGTTCCGATCCCTCTCAGGTGCGATCGCTCTTGTTAGAGGTGGCTAAAGGTCATCCCGATGTGCTGATGAACCCGCCTCCCCAAGTCTTTTTCCGAGGGTTCGGCGAAAGCGCTTTGAATTTTGATTTGTTAATTTGGACGCGGGAACCGCGCAAGCAGTTTTTTCTCAAAAGTGAGTTATACTTCCGGGTTGAGAAGGTGCTGCGTCAGCATCACATTACAGTCCCGTTTCCTCAGCGCGACTTGCATTTGTCGCCTCAGCTTGAGGAAATGTTCTCGGATCTGCTCGCTCGCTCTAACGGTTATCCATCCCCTGACCGGAGAACGCGTACCCCTAGGGAAAGTCTACCCCTGAACGATCGCCAACTTCGGGAGATTGTCGCCCAAATGCAAGGGGAAGGAGGAGTTGAGGTGAAGGATCGCACCCATCGTCAGAATCTTTATCCCGCCTGTTTTATTGGTGCAGAGGCTGTGGATTGGTGGATTGCGACTCAGCAGCTCACGCGATCGCAAGCTCTACAATTAGGGCAGCTTTTGTGCGATCGCGCTTGGATTGAATCGGTTTCTGATGAGGGCGCATTTGAGGATGGCTATCAGTTTTATCGCTTTAGCCCCGCGATCCATCAGGGTGAGGGGTAAAGGGCGCGGTCTTAATTTTCGCTGATTTGTGGCATTCGAGAACCTTTGAATTTCCTATGGGCTGTTTCCTCATGCCTAAAAGCAATCCAACGCACAACCAAGTCACCCAACGTTTGCAACAAAAGATTAAACAGCTTCAACAGGAAAACCAGGATTTGCGCCTGACGTTGCTGACAGCAGTCGAACATGGCGATTGTATTGAAAGACAGTTGCAAGCGATGAATCAGCAACTGCAACAGGAAATTCGCGATCGCCAACGCGCTGAGTTAAAGTTAAGAGCCATCTTAGATTTAATTTCGCAACAAAAACAGGACTTAGAGATTACGCTGCAAATTCTCACCGAACATGGCGATATGCTCGATGTCCAGTGGTTGAGGAAAGTCAGCGAATTAGATCGCCTAGCGACGGTTGATTTCCTGACTCAGTTGGCTAATCGTCGTAAATTAGAACAATATCTGACTCAGCAATGGGAGTTAATGGATCGCGAACAAGCACCGCTAACGGTTATGCTATGCGACATTGATTATTTCAAACAATACAATGATGCTTACGGTCATTTAGCAGGCGATCGCTGTTTGAAAGAGATTGCTGAAGTCTTAAATGAAATGGTGAGCGATCGCGAAAGTTTAGTCTCTCGCTATGGGGGTGAAGAGTTTGCCATTATCTTACCGCGAACTGCCCGATCCGATGCCCTAGAACTTGCCCAAAGGATTCGCGATCGCCTGCAAGAAAAATCGATTCCCCATCGCTACTCCCAAGTCAGCGATTGGGTGACGTTGAGCTTGGGTGGAATCAGCCAAATTCCCCATCCTCAACTCAAACCAGACGATTGGATTTTACAAGCCGATCGCTGTTTATATCAAGCAAAGCAAGGAGGAAAAAATCAAGCGCTGATTCAATAACAATAAATCCGAATTGCCTGATAATTAGGAGGCTTTTTTAGCAAGAAATCTCCCCCAGTCGCAAACCTCAATAAAATTGGAATAACATTCTATCTCAAGCCCAACTGGACTTAAACTCGAAGCAGCGGCAAGCTTTGCTATACTAGCAATCGGGATCGTCTCATCTACTTCACCGGGTCACTTCTTAACTGAAGCTACCCAATCGATCGAACACTGACCTTCTCATCGTCTCCAACATTTTTATGATGTCTTCTTCTAGTCTCCAGGTTTTTGGTGAAAGTTTTGAAGAAAATCAAGTCAGCGAAGAATACTTAACCCTGCATTTTTCTCCCAGTTCCAAAGCCCGGACGCAACGGTGGAAAAACTATGGATTATCGGCGGATTTTTTAGGCGATTACTTTGCTAACTTCTTTCCCGGAGAAACGATACCCGGCAGCCAAATCGATCGGCGAGAAACCGTCCGGGCAATGGTGAGTTATGTGGCGAATGAATTAATAGAAAACGCCATGAAATATAGCGATAAAACCGTTAATTTACCCGTAACAATTTCCCTTTATCTATATGATACCAATGTGATGTTTACGATCGAAAATTATATCGATCGCCCCACCAGCGAACGCTATCAAGCCTTTATTCAAGAACTGCTCGCTTCCGATCGCGAGGAGTTGTACACCCGCCAATTAGAAAAAGCAGCATTAGGACAAGGGCAGTCTGCAATGGGACTGCTGACCACCATTCAAGACTATTCTGCCCGACTGGGTTGGAAATTCCAAATAGTGCCAGACCAGCCCCATGTGATTTGGGCAACCACAATGGCACAGTTAGAAGTGTAGTAAAAATTACCATCGGGTCAACCGCGATCGCAGGAGTGTTTTGGCGTGGAAATCACAACGGATGATTATCAAGTCGGGTACATCCCGGAAACCGCAACCTTTAAGTATCAGGGATTTTTGCGGTTGAATGGCATGGAAGCCTATCAACCCATTATCGATTTAATGCTCAATCAGATTCAGCCCCATGAAAAGATGACCCTTGATTTACGCGAACTAGAATTTCTCAACAGTTCCGGAATCAGTATGCTATCGATGTTTGTTGTTAAGGTACGCCAAATGGAGAACGTGCAACTGATTTTATTAGGATCGAATCAAGTGCTTTGGCAAACCAAATCCTTAAAAAACCTGCAACGATTAATGCCCAGCCTTAAACTAGAGTTTTCATAGTAAGAGTGGACTTCCGTGGTAGAACCCCATTCTTCTTCAGAACTCGAACGCCTGCGCCAAGAAGTGGCCCAACTTCAGCAGGCGATCGCTGACTTGGAAATTACCCTCTCAACCACCATCGAACATGGCGACACCATCGAAGCCGAACTATTCGCCGCCAACCAAAAACTCTCCCAAGAAATTACCGAACGCCAGCGCGCCCAAGCCACCCTACAATCGATCTTAGAAACGGTGACGCGGGATAAAAGCGACTTAGAGCTAATGCTGCAAACCATCACCGAACATGGCGACGCCTTAGAGTACGAACTTTATAACCGCGCCGTCGAGTCGATGCGCCAAAGCGAAGATCAATTTCGCGCGATCGCCGAAGCCACCCCCGTCGCCATCATCCTCGGTCGCCTGCCAGAGGGTACAATCAAATATGCCAACACCATGCTGGCAGAACTCCTCGACCTTGAGGCCCAATCTCTAGTCAACTGCCCCTTCCAAAGCTTCTACCATGACCCAGATGATGCCGAACGCCTCATGCATCAATTCAACCAGAATGGGTTTGTCCGCAATCACGAAATTTTAATTAAAAAAGCCAACGGCAGCACCTTCTGGGCTTCAGCATCCCTCAATCCTTTAATCTTTCAAGGCGAACCCACCCTGCTGATTAGCCTATTTGACATCAGCCAGCGCAAACAAGTGGAAGCCGCCCTGCGCGAGTCAGAAGCCCAACTGCGCGAACAAGCCGAATATCTCGAACAATGCGTAGAAGAACGCACCGCCCAACTCCAAACCGCAGAAGCCGAACTGCGGGGCTTATTTGCCGCCATGACCGAAGTCATCCTCGTCGTCGATCGACAAGGACAAGTGCTAAAAGTCGCCTCCACCAACCCCGATCTCTTATATAAACCCACCGACGAACAACTGGGCAGCACCCTACACGAAGTCTTTCCCACCGCCCAAGCCGACACCTTTTTGGGTCACGTCCAACGGGCCCTCAACCATCAGGAAACCGTCAAACTAGAATACAGCCTGCACATTCAAAACCGCGAAATGTGGTTTTCGGCCCATATTTCCCCCCTCTCGGCAGAAACTGCCATTTGGGTAGCGCGGGATATCACCGAACGCACCCAAGCCGAAGCCGCCTTGCGGGAAAGCGAACGCCAACTGCGCCAACAAAACACCGTCTTGCTCGATCTCGCGGCCAGTCGCGCCCTGAACCAGGGGGATTTTCAAACCGCCATTCAAGAAATTACCGAAGAATGTGCTAGAGCGATCGCCGTAGAACGGGTTAGTATCTGGTTGCTCGATAAGAATCACTCTACCCTCGAATGCGTCGATCTATTTGAGCAAACCCCCAACCGCCATACCCAAGGTTTGCAACTGGTTGCCCAAGACTACCCTGCCTATTTCCAAGCCTTGCAAGATGAACAAAGCATCGCCGCCACCGATGCCCAAACCGATCCGAGAACCTGCGAATTTACTGAAAACTACCTCAAACCGCTCAATATTGCCGCCATGCTGGATATCCCCGTTCGACCTGGGGGTCAACTCGTCGGCGTCATTTGCTTTGAACAGATTGGCACTCCCCGCCATTGGCGTTTAGAAGAACAAAACTTTGCTCGTTCCATTGCCGATTTAGTGACGTTAGCCCTTGAAGCCAGGGAACGCAAGCGGGCCGAACTTGCCTTACAACAAGCCGAAGAAAAATATCGCAGTATCTTTGAAAATGCCGCAGAAGGTATCTTTCAAGCCTCTTTAGAGAAACGCTATATTAGTGCCAATCCAGCCCTAGCCCAAATTTACGGCTATGACTCCCCGGCTGAATTGCTGGCTGCTATTACCGATTTGTCTGGGCAACTTTACGTTCAACCCCGACGTTGGGACGAACTCACCGCCTATATGGAACGGTTTGATGCGATCTCGGCTTGCGAATCCCAAGTGTATCGCCAGGATGGAACCCCCATTTGGATTTCTGAGAATATTCGGGTGGTTAAAGATACTCGCGGGCAACTGCTGTACTATGAAGGCACTGTTCAAGATATTACGGCGCGTCGGCGGGCTGAAGATGAATTGCACCGCCAGCGCCGCACCACAGAACGCCTCTTGCTGAATATCTTGCCGCAAGCGATCGCCGAACGCCTCAAGCAAGGCCCGAAAAATATCGCCGATAGTTTTGCTGAAGTGACGGTGCTGTTTGCCGATATTGTGAACTTTACCGAACTCTCTTCGCAGATTACCCCCATTGAGTTGCTAGAACGGTTGAACCATATCTTCTCTGCCTTCGATCGCTTGGCCGCCCAGTATAGTTTAGAGAAGATTAAAACCATTGGGGATGCCTATATGGTGGTTGGGGGCGTCCCGACTCCGCGCATTGATAGCGCTGAGGCGGTTGCGGATATGGCACTCGCCATGCAAGCTGAGGCGATCGCCCTGAGTCGCGAACTGCAACAACCCTTCGCCTTGCGGATCGGCATGAATACAGGTGCAGTGGTAGCGGGCGTGATTGGCACCAAAAAGTTTAGCTACGATTTATGGGGCGATACCGTCAATGTGGCTTCGCGGATGGAATCTCAAGGAGAACCGGGCAAAATTCAGGTGACTCAAGCGACTTACGCACGCCTCAAGGGGAAATATCGCATGGAAGCGCGAGGGGCGATCGCAATTAAGGGTAAGGGGGAAATGGTAACGTATTGGTTGCTGGGTCAGGAGGAAGATTAAACCATTAGCCCAGTTATTTTGAAGGGAATTTTAACGGTAAATGTGGTGCCTTTCCCTAACGTTGAGTTACAGGTGATGCTGCCCCGATGTTTGTCTTTGATAATTTTGTAGCTAATCGATAATCCTAACCCTGTCCCTTTACCGACTGCTTTGGTGGTATAAAACGGATCGAAGAGGCGTTTTTGCACGTTTTCCGGGATACCGGGGCCATTGTCGCTAATGGCGATCGCTAACCAATACTCGTCAAGGGCTTCCGTGCGGATGGTAATGGTCGGTTGAGGGTTATCCGGTTGTTCGTCTAGGGCGTCAATGGCATTGGCTAAAATATTCATAAACACCTGGTTGACTTGTCCGGCGTAGCATTCCACCAAGGGAAGGCTGTCGTAGACTTTAACGATCTTAATCTCTGGTCGGTGGGCTTGCGCTTTGAGACGATTTCCTAAAATCAGCAAGGTACTGTCAATGCCTTCATGCAAATTGGCTGGCTTGCAGTCTGCTTCATCCAAACGCGAGAAAATGCGTAACGACAGGACAATGGATCGAATGCGTTCTGTCCCTACTTTCATGGAATTGAGCAGTTTTGCCAGATCGGATTTCACAAATTCAATATCCAGAGATTCTGCTAAGTCCTCAATTTCGGGTGAGGGGTTTGTGACTTGGGTTTGATAGAGTTCGAGCAGTTGCAACAGATCGTTGATGTGTCGCTGGGCATAATTGACATTGCCGTAGACAAAGTTGATGGGATTATTGACTTCGTGGGCAATTCCGGCCACCATCTGACCCAAAGAAGACATTTTTTCGCTGTGAATCAGTTGGGACTGGGTTTCTTGTAATAGGCTAAGGGTTTGCTGGAGATGTTGGGTTTGAGATTCTGCAAGCGCTACCGCCTTTTGCAATTCCTGGGTGCGAATGGACACGCTTTCAATCAGAAAGTTTAATGATTGAGCAAGACAGGCGATCTCATCGTCTCCTGTCACCGGAACGCGCAGTTGAAAGTTAGCTTCGTTAGCGGCTTGTTGGGCGACTTGGGTAATGTTTCCCAAGGGAAGGGCGATCGCGCGCGTGGTACGATAGGCGACCAAAAGCGCGATCGCAACTGAGCATAAGCCACTCAAGATGACGATCAATTTTTCTAAGCCTTGCGCCTCTTCCATGACTTCGCCGCTTTGTGCCTGTTGGGTTTGGGCAATTTTCAGCACTTCGGTGAGTTCGAGGTTCAGGCGGTTGAGTTGGCGGTTTTGCTCGCTGGCGGCGATCGCTTCTAGGGTGGCGTGTAGCTCTTCGAGTTCGGCGTCGGTGCTATTATCCCAATCAAACTCTTGAACGCTGAAATGAATAGCCTGAGTATAGGCAGCTAGCGTATTGTAGTAGGCGAGCAGTAAATTTTCTAAGCGTTGCGGTTCGGTGGCTAACCAGGAGGGACGACTGGCGATAAACGCCTGAAGGTCTGCTAAAAGAACTTGGACTCGTTGCATTTGCTCTTGCAATTGCACCGCCTCTGCCTCGATCGAGGGGCGATCGCGAACCAGCGTTGGCATTTGCAACCCGTGTCTTTGGGCTGCGATCGCCCCATCGCGAAAGTCAAAGAGCAAGTGAACTTGTTCGTTGGCGTCGGCGAGTTGTGCTAACCCTCGTCCCTGATAATAGTCGGCAACGACCATACCCAACAAGGTGCCACAAAAGCCAACGCCAATGGCGACAAGATAGCCATAACCGATTTTTTGATAGATTCGTCCAGCGCGGGACATAAAATCTCAGTCATCCAAAATGAGAACGGATACCTAGCACAGAAGATGAGGCGATCGCTCTTTAACCATTACCAAGCTAATCCGCTTTTCTCAGGTTATCTAATTAACCCATCCGGTTATAAAGGTTCATGACCTCTGTAACAGGCATTCTCGATTGCACGCCGAGTGAAAGGGGTGAGGTATAGCCCTGTTCTAAACGATCGGCCGCGACGCAGGCAATCATGGCCGCGTTGTCGGTGCAAAATTTTAACGGGGGAAAAAGCACCCGCAGGTTGTGCGAGTTAGCAGCAGTTTGCAGGCGATCGCGCAAACCGCTATTGGCAGCCACGCCTCCCCCCACTGCAATCGTATCTAAACCATAATCAAGGGCGCAGGCGATCGCTCTTTTAGTGAGTGCCTTGGCGACGGTTGCTTGAAAGCTGGCGGCTAAGTCGTTAACGGGTAAGTCGGGGGAGGTTTCCTGGAGTTGTTGCACCAAACGCCATACGGCTGTTTTTAAACCGCTAAAGCTGGAATCGTAGGGATGATAGCCGCCACCGGGGAGGGAAATTTTTCCTTCCGGTAAGGGAAACGCCTGGGGGTTGCCCTGTTGGGCGAGGCGATCGATAATGGGCCCGCCGGGATAACTGAGGTTGAGCAGTCGCGCCACTTTGTCAAAGGCTTCCCCGGCTGCATCATCGCGGGTTTGTCCTAAAACGTCATACTGTCCCCCCTGTTTGACGTAAATCAGGCTGGTGTGTCCTCCAGAAACCAGCAGGCACAGGAAGGGGGGATTTAAGGTGGGTTCGCTGAGGTAGGAGGCGTAAATATGTCCTTCGAGGTGGTGAATTCCCAAAAAGGGCTTTTGATGCACCATAGAGAGCGTTTTCGCGGCGGTTAAGCCCACCATTAAGGCCCCAACCAAACCGGGCGCGCAGGTGGCGGCGATGCCATCAATGGCAGTCCAGTCGAGATCGGCTTGTTCTAGCGCTTGGGCGATCGCCTCGTTAACGATCTCTAGATGGCGGCGCGAGGCAACTTCCGGCACCACCCCCCCATAGGGCTGATGCACGGCAATCTGTGACGAAATGATGCTACTCAAAACTTGACGATTTTTTACAATTGCTACCGCTGTTTCGTCACAACTTGTTTCAATTGCTAAAACTGTTGCCATTGGCTGGTAATTTGTTGGGATGAGTAAGTTTGCTACCAGTTTTAGCTTAAACTCTACTCGACGAACGATCAAAGATAGGATGGGACGCATCCGAATCTCTACGCTTGTGGAGAGAAAGGCTTCCTGTAGGGGAAGCTTGGCTCGCTGAAGCAAGAATCCCTCACCATTTCGGTCGTGGGGAACGTTCATTCCCTGTCTCAGGAGAGTATAATTGCCTCCCATAGAGCAATTTCAAAAGTCTGTATCCCCAACCTTGGGTTAAGGGTACAAAAAAAATTTGTTTTTCGTAACAAAAGGAAACAATTCAATGCGACGATTGTTGGCTCTAGTTCTTGCGATTACTCTGTGGATTGGTTTCGCACCCTCTATGCTTGCGGCTCCTTCCAACTTAGTTCCTTGCAGCGAGTCGCCGGCCTTCCAGCAACGGGCGAAAAATGCCCGCAATACCACCGCTGACCCCAAATCCGGTGCGAAACGTTTCGAGCGTTACGCCGAAGCCTACTGCGGTCCGGAAGGTTTACCTCACCTGATTGTTGATGGTCGGTTGTCGAGAGCTGGAGATTTCTTAATCCCTAGCTTGCTGTTCCTCTATATTGCTGGCTGGATTGGCTGGGTTGGACGCTCTTACCTGATTGCTGCTCGTAAAAGCGGTAATCCTGAAGAGAAAGAAATCATCATTGATGTGCCAATGGCGCTTCAGTGCGTGGCTCAAGGTCCATTTTGGCCCCTGCTAGCCCTCAAAGACATCACCACGGGTGAACTGTTTGCCAAAGAGGAAGAAGTTCCGGTTTCTCCTCGCTAGTTACCTCAAGTTTGCTGTTGTTTAGGGAGACTCCTTATGCAGTATTTTCTGAAATATTTGTCTACCGCTCCGGTGATTGCTGCCATCTGGTTCACGATCACGGCGGGTATTTTGATTGAGTTCAATCGTTTTTTCCCGGATCTGCTATTCCATCCCATGCCGTAGCACTTTTTTTGACATCGCTGTAAATCGTTGTCCGTAATCTAGGTGGGTTTTTGAAACGCTTGCTCTAGTTAGGGTCAAGCGCTTCAAATCCCTAAATGGGTTACGGGCAACGGGCAAATAGCACGGCTTCGATATTTTTAAGTGCGGTTTCTAGATCGTCGTTAATGACTTGGAAGTCAAATTCGCTGGCGGCGGCAATTTCTTCGGTGGCTCGATCTAGACGAAGCGCGATCGCCGTTGCTGAGTCGCTCGAACGGTTGCGGAGTCGTCTTTCTAGCTCCGACATCGAAGGCGGTAGGATAAACAGCCGCAAAGCCTCCGGGAAGTTGGCGCGGATCTGACGGGCCCCGACGAGTTCAATTTCTAGCAGCACCCAACGACCTTGGTCAATTTGCGCTTCTACAGGACGGCGCGGAGTCCCGTAAAGATTGCCTGCAAATTCAGCCCATTCTAATAATTCGTTAGCTGCAATCATTTCTTGAAATTGAGGGCGGGAGACAAAATAATAATGTTTGCCATCAATTTCGCCCCTGCGAGGGGCACGCGTGGTTGCTGAGACTGAAAGATATAAGTCGCGATGGCGCTCTAGGAGCGATCGCACTAGCGTTCCTTTGCCAACGCCACTCGGCCCAGTTACAACAATGAGCTTCCCTTTTTTCATATCTCAGTACATAGTCGTGCATTCAAGAGCGAACGCCCGCCCTAAATGGGGGGTTTATCCAGTCTACTCCGAATTCCTCACCCACTTGTTTTGACTTGTTAAACCTCATTACTGATTTCCTTGTGGGCTAGAAATCGATGAGCAACCGTCTCAGGTTGAATGGCGGAGAGAATAATATGACCGGAGTCGATGACAATCACTGCTCGCGTTCGACGACCATAGGTAGCATCAATTAGCTGTCCGCGCTCTCGCGCATCGCTAATAATTCGCTTAATGGGAGCCGACTCTGGAGAAACGATGGCAATGACTCGGCTGGCAGAGACGATATTGCCAAAACCAATATTGATAAGTTTGATATCCATGATGAAGCCCTGACCTTACCGAGTTCAACAGCTTCCCAGCCTTAAATTCAATGTTATCTACAAAAATTGGCTAAAGTGCTTTAATTTTGCCTAAGTTTCTTAAGATTCTACAAATTTCTCCCCCTACTTCTGGATCGGCCCTGGGATTGGCGATCGCTCCGTACAATTACTCGCTGCGCTTTGCAAAAGTGCGATCGTTTTCATGAAGACTTCGGAGCAAACGATAAAGCTATTGTAAATTTTTCAACGCTTCACTGGGCAATTCTACCAATACTTGTTTCACTTTTAAGTGAAATCACTTAAAAAATAGACGGTAGGGTGCTATGATAAAAAACCTAAGATTTGTCTACCCCGTTTTGCTGGCAACTTTGGGAGTAACCTTTGCGCCCGCTACTGCTAACGCCATTAGTTTTATTCCCCGTCCAGACCTAACCGACAGCCAGTTTCAGCAACTGATTGACAGCGGCAAATTTACGGAAACCTTCGTGGCTCAAGGACGAATCGGCAACAATGCCCTGAATGGAACTCAAGAATTTGATTTACTTGACGCTGATAATAACCTACTACCCGTTGCTCAAGGTCAGCGCATCTGGGAAACGGGCGAAGCGGTTGACTTTACCCTAGAGTATACTGGCAGTCTCGTTAACTACTGGCTGGGTGGAGAATTACTCAGCAGCGACATCTTTAGCGGACCGTTTACAGATCTCTTTCTGCGAACTCGTGCAACTGGGGATACTGTTGTCGTAATGTTGAGCGACTTATTCTTAAACGGGATTGAAATTCCAGGGCTAATTTCAGCAAGTTCAGGCGGTGCTAACGAGATCAACTATCTGCAAATTACGGATGTCCCCGATATCTTTACTTTAGTGGGTAAAGCTACCTTAGCCTGGGCAAACGAGCCACCGCAGAACTCCCAACTCGCCTATCAAATCAAAGTCGGACGCGTCACCCCTGACGATCCCGAAACGGTACCCGAACCGAGCTTGGTACTCAGTTTAGCAGGGGGTGCAGCCCTGATGAGCTTCCAGAAACGCAAACGGAAATCTGGCAACCCTAGCAAAGTGCTGAGTTAAAACCGAGTGAGTCTCATCCTTTGAGCAGTTCACTTCTGTCCTAACCTTACTGAGTACAACGATAGAAAACCTTAACTGGAGGTTGTGTAAGCCAAGTGCGATCGCATTTGGCTTTTTTGGTTTTTAAAGATACCGCGAAATCCGACTCAATCCCACTTTGGGCTTTTGCAAGAGTTCTCCCCGTTGCGCTTGCTAGCCTCCATCCTTTTGAACCCCAGTATCCTAGAACGATTCTCGCGTAAAGTTTGAATAAATTCAGCAGTTTTACACTGGGCAATTGAGGCAATATCCGTTTAGCTAGGAATAGTAAAGGGTATGAATCTACACTTGAATCGCGCCAATTTATCTCAGTATTATTACGGTTCTCTGGACTTATGAAACTCAACAAACTTGCATTTTCCCTAGCGCTGGCAACTTTAGGATTTGTATCAGTTCCTGCGGCGGCTCAAGCCTTTACCCTCAGCAGTTCGCCGAGTTTCACTGATACTGAATTCATTAATCTACTCAACACCGGCGAGTTTACAGAACTGTTTGTTGCTGAAAGCCGGATCGGGAATAATGCAAACAATGGCGATCGCGAACTCGGCATTAACAACGCCGCCTTTGCACCCGTCGCTCAAGGACATCGCACTTGGCAAAGCGGTACGCCTGTAGATTTTATTCTAGAATACACAGGCAACCTCGTTAACTACATTGTCGGCGGTCAAACCCTCAGCAGCACAGCATTTAGCGGCCCTGTCACCGATATTTTCCTCCGCACCCGCGCAGCCACCCGCAAAGATGCTCAAGGGAACATCACCGCTCAATCTTCAATGGAGTTAACCAACCTGCTGTTAAACGGCAAGAGTTTAGGTTCTCTCCTCTCTTCCACCTATGACAGCCTCCTCAATAGCGATATTGATTATCTGCGAGTCAGCGGGTTAACCGGACCGTTTACCCTGACAGGTACTTCAATTATGACTTGGACGGGAACCAGACCCACGGGTTCTAACTTGGCTTATCAAATCAAGGTGGGAACTTCTCCGGAAACTGAATCAGTTCCCGAACCCGGAATGGTTCTGGCTTTAAGCTTAGGTGCAGGTGCGATCGCGACTCGCAAGCGCAAACAGTCCCAAACTGCCAGCTAGTCACGTGCAGGTTGAGTCGTGAAAAGTAAGGTAAAGGTGTTCTTGCAAGGGTAGAGCTTAGTCTTTACCCTTTTTTATTGCTCAACAACAGCCGCTAACCTCTATCGCTAGGGGCGGGAATGTGCGATCCTTATAGATAGGGTCTTACACCCTTTCCATGTCTCAGACGTGGCCCCATTGAAGCATTGTCATGGCTGTGTGCCATAAGTCTGTACAAATTTTATTCTGCACTCTAACAGTGCAGCCCCTTTTTCTGACTTATGGCAACTATTTTTTACTGTTATTGTGATAGCAGTAAGACATAAAATAATAATATTCAAAATTTCTAACTAAACTTGACAAAACAAGGTACTTTAAGTTATTTCTGAAAAAGACAAAAATCTCTTGGGCAGATAAACTGCCCAAGAGACGTAACGTTGTTATTAATATTGACACCATGATAGAAGATAATCGGCCTTACCCTCAAGAGCCTCAAGACGATTGGGTACTTGAGCTATTGCGGAGAATTGATGCACTGGAAAGTCGCTTGGATGTTGTGGAATGCTCGCCTTCCCCGTGGAGTAGCGATGGGCAATCTTGGGCAGACTACCGAGATTTAAGTGACGATTAGATTATCACAAGCTCTCTTGAGATAGATCGAGGGAGCTTTTTCAGTAGAATTTAACTCAACAAGGTAGCTTATGAGCGAGTTTTCAGACTGGTTTGAGTCAGTCACAGGTAAGCCGCCATTTCCCTATCAAGAACGCTTCGCCTTATCTGCGGATCTGCCACTTTTCTTAAGCGTAATGACGGGGGCGGGGAAAACAGCAACCGCGATATTAGGTTGGTTTTGGCGCAGGCGCAACTTTCCAGAGCAGACACCTCGACGTTTAGTGTATTGTTTACCGATGCGATCGCTTGTAGAGCAAACCTACCAGAACGCCCAAGCATGGTTAAAAGATGAGGATGTTGATATTCACCTGCTGATGGGAGGGGCTGTTAGCAACAACTGGGAAGAATATCCCGATCGAAACTGCATCATTATTGGTACCCAGGATCAACTCCTCAGCCGCGCCCTGAATCGGGGTTATAGCATGAGCCGCTATAAATGGCCCGTTCATTTCGCCCTACTGAATAACGATTGTTTGTGGGTGATGGACGAAGTGCAATTAATGGGGGCGGGTTTGCAAACAACGGCACAATTACAAGGCTTTCGGGAAAAGTTTAACACCTGCGGTCAAGCGCGATCGCTCTGGATGAGTGCAACCCTGAACCCGGAATTTCTGGCCACAGTAGACTATCAGCCAGACTTCAACCAGCGTTTAGAATTAGCAGATGCAGATTTGCAGCATCCCACCCTTAAACAGCGATGGGAAGCCAAAAAGCCACTATTTCAAGCTCAAGTTGCCTACTCGCGTAAAGATAGCAACTATGGAAAAACGCTAGCTGCTCAAATCTTGCAAGTTCATCAGCCGGGAAGCTTAACCTTGGTTATTTGCAACCAAGTCAACCGCGCTCAAACGGTTTATGCAGCCTTGAAAAAACAAGCACCGGATGAGCCTGTTTTGTTAATTCATTCTCGCTTTCGTCCTTCAGAACGCCAAGCCTTAAATGAGCGTTTGAGTGCAGAGCATCTTACGGGAATTGTGGTGGCGACTCAGACTGTAGAAGCGGGTGTCGATCTGTCGGCGCGGGTTTTATTCACAGAATTAGCACCTTGGTCGTCTATGGTACAGCGTTTTGGGCGTTGTAATCGGATGGGCAAAGATTCGCAAACCGCTCAAGTTTATTGGATCGATCTTCAGGACATTGAGAAAAAGGACGTTTCTGCACCCTACGATCCGCAAGCTTTACAAGCAGCTAAAGAGATTTTGCGATCGCTAACCGATGTGGGGCCTTGTACGCTATCTTCTCTAGAAAATACGCCTGTTCAACCGCCTGAAGGGTTGATTCCCCGTCAGCGAGATTTACTGCAATTATTTGATACCACAACAGACTTAGCAGGACACGATCTGGATGTGTCTTCTTTTATTCGGGATACGCCAGAAACCGATATTGCGATCGCCTGGAGGACCTGGGATGACGATGAACCCCCGTCTGAGTGGGGAAGTTTGCAACAAGATGAACTGTGTCGCGTGAGTTTGGTTCGGGCTAAAGAACTGCTGGATAAGGTCAAAAATCAGCATTCGGCTTGGGTTTGGGATCGGGTGAAGGCGACATGGCAACGGGTGAGTTACCTTTACCCCGGAATGTCCTTGTTATTGCATACCCAAGCGGGGGGATATGAGACAGAGTTGGGTTTTACAGGGAATCCTAAACAGGTTCCCACCTCAGTTTACAGCGTTCGAGCTTTTGAGCTATTGGATAACGACAGTCGAGACGATCTGAGCTATATCGGTGAGTTTGTGACGCTACGCCAGCATTCTCAGGATGTGGCGGAAGAAATCGAAAAGTTATGTCAGGATCTCGGCGAGATTGCAACAGAAGCTGACTTTCCTAGAGATTTAATCATCAAAGCGGCGCGATGGCATGATGCAGGGAAAGCGCATCCCGAATTTCAAAGGAAACTCACCTACAATCGCCCTGAGCGGGTTGGTTCAGAGTTTTGGGCAAAATCTGACCATAATTATCAAAAACCAGAAGATCGCTCTCAGATGTCCTCAGATCGTCGGGGGTTCCGCCATGAGTTGGTGAGCGCGTTGTTGGCGATCGCCCTATCTGAAGAGTTTCTCTTAGCCTACCTGGTTGCCTGCCATCACGGAAAGGTGCGGATGACTATTCAACCGCGCCCTTATGAAACACCTCCTCCAGATAAATCGATTGAACTCTACGCGCTAGGGGTGCATGAGGGTGACTGGGTTCCCGATCCTGTGGCTGAAATTGATTTAGGAAATGGGTTGAAAATTCCTCAACAGGTGCTTTCTTTGCAATGTATGCGCTTGGGTAAACAAGCTGAAGGCGAACTCTCTTGGGGGGCGAGTGCGATCGCGCTTTTGGAAAAATATGGCCCGTTTAGACTGGCATATCTAGAAACTCTGATTCGCGTTGCAGACTGGCGCGGATCGCAGCGTCATCAATCTTAAGGGTAAAAACCTATGGCAATTCTTGCTTTACGCGGTTGTACGCCAGAACCGCTTTCTCACTATCTCAAAGCTTTGGGCGTTCTGCGGTTGGTGGTTGAACAAAGAGACTCCCAAGCCTTGGGTTATTGGAAAGACGAGTGCTTTTGGTTAGAGACTCAGGTATCGGAAACTGAGTTGGTGCAGTTTTTCCTAGAAATCTACAAACCCACGCCCTTAATTGCGCCTTGGAATGGTAGCACGGGGTTTTATGCCAAAGACAAAGCCCAACATAAGCTGTTAGAGGCGTTTATCGATTCTCCCTTAGAGCGGTTTAAAGACTATGGAAAGACGATCGCGATCGCGATCGCGGAAGTCAACGCCCTGCAACTCAAAGCCCAACCGCAAAATGAAGAAAAGCGCTATCTTTTAGAGCGGTTGCGAAACAGCTTACCGGATGCGGCGGTGCAATGGTTGGATACCTGCGCCCTAATTACGGCGGAAACCTTGAACTTTCCACCCCTGGCGGGTACGGGGGGAAACGATGGCAACTTTGAGTTTAGCCGCACCTATATGCAGCAGATTCAGGAACTCTTTGACCTGGAAACGGGGAAAGCTGGGGAGAGTGCTGAACGAATGCTCAGAGCCGCCTTGCTGGGTGATGCAGTCCCCGGACTTCAGTTTTCTGGCAAAATTGGACAATTTAACCCGATTGCGGCTGGAGGGGCAAATGCAGCGCCGGGATATGATGGGCCGTCGCGGGTTAATCCTTGGGATTTTATCTTAATGCTGGAAGGGATGATGCTGTTTGCAGCTAGTTCCACGCGCCGATACGAACAGTCGGAGGGGGGAACCTTAGCCTATCCGTTTACGGTACGCCCTTCGCGGGGGGGATATGGTAGCGCGTCAGAACAAGATACCGCCCGCGCTGAGTTGTGGGTGCCTTTGTGGTCGCGTCCTGCGGGTTTGGGGGAGTTAAAATTGCTGTTTAACGAGGGTCGCGCTAAAGTGTGTCTTTTCCCCTCTTGGATCTTTGCAAAGCCCAACTTACAATTGCTGTTTAACGAGGGTCGCGCTAAAGTAGGTACTCGCAGCGCTAAAAATGGCATCGACTTCGCCCGCGCCCTCTCGACGCAAGGGGTGAACCGGGGAATTGACCAATTTATTCGCTATTCGTTTCAAGAACGCAATGGCTTATCTTATTTTGCGATTCCTTTGGGACGGTTTCAGCCGAAGTTTAGGCCCCAGGTGGGTTATCTGGCGGAGATCGACTTCTGGTTGGCAAGGTTTGAACAAGCGGCGCAAGATAGCAACGCCCCGGCGACGGTAGCGCGATCGCACCGTCAATTAACCGATGTTCTCATGGATTGGAATCGGGATAAAGCTACGTTACTTGATGTGTTGATTGCTTTGGGAAATGTGGAAGCTGTTTTATCGCGATCGCTCAAATTTACCCAATCTAAATATCTT
Organism: Desertifilum tharense IPPAS B-1220; assembly: GCF_001746915.1. Taxonomy (NCBI): domain Bacteria; kingdom Bacillati; phylum Cyanobacteriota; class Cyanophyceae; order Desertifilales; family Desertifilaceae; genus Desertifilum; species Desertifilum tharense. The sequence continues at coordinate 130,632 of NZ_MJGC01000066.1, read as the reverse complement.
CCCCCTATTCCCCAACTAGAATCCAGGTGGCTGTGGGATTGTCGCCAAATTGATAATTCTCTTGAATTTCGGTTAGCGCTATCTCTGGCGGGGGCAAATCTCCGCCCGCGTTTGGTTCCGGTGCGCGGGGAGGGAAACAAGTTAATTTGGACGGATAACGAGGATGGGGTGACAATTTGGCAAGCCAGTTCCCTCACTCGCAATTTGGTGAATTGGCTGAGGCGGGAAGAGATTGAAGCCCAAAAACGGGAGAATTCTAAGAAAAAGGAAGAAAACCCGACAGAACCCCCAAAACACCCTCCCCTGGCGCGGTTGGCAGATGTTGCCGCTTGGATTGAAAATGACGATCCGATGATGGATGCGCGTATAGAGGCGATCGCGCGGGGCTTATCTTTAGTTGAGATTCCGACAAAAAGACCCAGAAAACCTCAAGAGATTCCCTTTCCGCCCCAGAAAACCTCAAAATATCAACCCAAACAGCCCTATGTTCCCCTCGCCTATGCGCTGGTGGCGATCGCGCATCATCAGTTTTTGAGGGCGACGGATGTTTTGAAGGTCTTTGCAAAACCGATCTTAGCTGAAGACAAAAGTATTCCTCGCGTTCCGGGAATGCTGGCGCGGCTGGCGTCGGGAGATTGCTGGGGTGCAACGGCTTTAGCCGCCCGGAGGCTTCAGGCGAGTGGTTTGCAGCCTGCGATAACAGAGGGGATTTTTGAGAAAAGCGATCGCGCTATCCGAATTGCGGCGGCTTTGGCGTTTCCTATTTCTGAGTTTGATACGGCTAGATTGCTAAAACAAGTTCGACAATTAACGAAGGATGAATATGGATTTCCAACCCCTGAAGAACTCCAACAGATTGCTGATTGAAGCGGATTTGGTTCCCCTCCAAGGGACTCGCTTTCAGCCTACAGGCTTCCCCGATTTGGGGGTGGCTCAATATCAGCTACCGGGGCAGAAAATCTCTATGGTGTTATTAGAGTCTTCTCAAAGCGTGGCGAATCGTTTAGAAAGTACGATCTGGGATGAGACTCGTCAAGATGTTGTCCAACCTCTGCAAGGGATTTCCTATGTAGTAGTGAAGCGCAACAACGAGGTTTTAACCAATTCTTTGTTAGAAGCGCATCGCCTAAACTCCTTTTATATTCTGGAAGGAGAAGACAAAAGTTTCGTTAACCAGCTTAAAGGGGAATTAAACGCCTTGGGGGATGGGCCAGTGGATTTTGGGAAGCTGGCGGCGGTTTTGGCGAAATACGATATTAACTCTTTGCTACATGGAATTTTCCTGGCGAAGAAGGAATTAGCGGGCGGGCGGTTTAAGCTGGCGCGGGCGCTTTCGGGATTTATTGAGGCGTATAATGTGGCGGTGGTGCGTTCGGGTGGCGTTAAGAACGATCGCGTCGATCCGAGTGCGGATGCGAAGAAGGGGGGCGGAAATATCCCTTATTCTCGCGAAGAATATGCCGCACAGAAAATTACGGCTTATTTTAGTTTGGACTTAGCCCAGATTCGGGGTTATCGGTTGGGGGAAGAAGTGGAAGATTTGCTAATTGCGATCGCCCTTTGGAAAATTCAAGCCTTTCTCAACCAAGGCTTGCGCCTGCGGACGGCTTGCGATCTTGATTGTCGGGAAATTCGCTTAGAACGTCCACAGGGTTATGTTTTACCGGATTTTGAGGAACTGACAAAGGCTTTACCCCGTTTGGTGAAGGCGGCTTCGGGGGTTTTTGCCGATCCGCCCGTAACGGAAGTGGACTATCGGGGGGCGAGTAAGCCATGAGTGTAGGTTTAAGCATTCAATTTCTCGCAGGGCGATATCATGCTACGCCTTGGGATCGTCAGGTGAATGAGGGGGTGGTAGAATGGCCGCCTTCTCCTTGGCGGATACTCCGGGCGCTGGTGTCGGCGTATTATCGTTTACCGGATCGTCCGGGAGTGGAGGTGATGCGTCGGTTAGTGGCGCATTTGGCTTCTGAGTTACCCTGTTACGACTTACCGGAGGCGATCGCAACTCATACTCGTCACTATATGCCGATTTGGAAGGAGGGAAAAGCCACCACAACCAAGGTTTTTGATACGTTTTTGGTCTTAGCTGGGGGAACGTTATCGCCCCAGGCGAAGATACAGGTTCTTTGGCCGACGGTAGAATTAGATACTGAAGAACGAGAGTTATTCGCCCAGTTGTGTCAGCAGGTCAGCTATTTGGGACGGGCGGAATCTTGGGTAGAATTGCAGTTAACCTCGGTTGAACGGAACCAATGCAGCACGGTTCCGATGGAGTCCGAACAAGCCCATCCAGGGGAAGTTGCACGGGTATTGGTACCGCTTTCTCCAGAGGAGTTTAAGGGGTTCCAAACGGCGATCGCAATGTTGCCCAAACCGAAGCGCAAGCGCAGCCAGTGGCAGGTTCCCGCCAATCTCTTAGAAGCACTTTCATTGGATATCGGACAGTTACACGCCCAAGGCTGGAACGGAATTCCGGGGGCGCGTTGGGCGATGTATGCAATTCCCAAGGCGCAACCGCAACGGCGAGAACGGGTTTCTCTAAGCCGTTCCATAAAAGCTAATTTTGCCCGGTATGCGATTGTTTGTAATGTCCCGGTGAAGTTAACGGAGGCTTTATCCCTGGGGGAACGGTTCCGTCAAGCGTTGATGAGTCGCAGCCAGGTAGACAATATCCCCGATCCGATATTTTCTGGGCGGGATGCTAACGAGAAACCGCTGAGAAATCACCAACACGCCTGGTATTTACCGGAAGATACTGATGGCGATGGTAAAATTGATGCGGTGGTGGTTTATGCTCGCGAGAATTTCTCTCAAAAGGCGATCGCGGCGTTACAATCTTTGCATCAAGTCTGGGGACGCGACAGGTTTAAGGTGCAAACCCTATTAACGTCGTTTGGCGATGTGGAAGATTACCGGGCGAGTGTAGGGGATGTGCGGGGGCGCTCTTTAGTGGTGGGTTGTGGTACAGTTTGGCAAAATATCACGCCGATGCTTCTCCCTCGCCATGCTCATTATTCGGCTTCTGGAGAACCCAAAATTAATCCAGAAACGGGACTCCCCAAGGATGGCCCGGAAGATCAGGTTCGCTGGCTGCTAAAGCAGTTGGGTTTTCCCCAAGAGGCGATAGAGAAGGTGGAGGAACTTTCGGACGAACAGGGGCGAAAGTTAAGTCAGTTTGATGCGTTCCAATTTCAACGGCGTCGCACTCAAGGACAAGGTTCTAAAAGTTCGGATCGGGGATACTGGTTTCGGTTAACTTTTAAAGAACCCCAAAAAGGACCGATTGCTTTGGGCTATGCGGCTCATTTTGGTTTAGGGACGTTTATCCCAATCCGATAAATCGCTCTTGCTGCGCGGAGGGGTGGGTGTAGAATGAATGCTGCTCGACAATATGCCCCAAACCCTGGAATAATAAGGCTGTGGGCGATTTTACAGAAATTTTGCCTCGCGCAAATGCCAAAATGCTTATCTGATAAGCGTTTCGTCGTTTCTGTATTTTCTATTTTCGGGCGATTATTTCCCAAAATGGACTTCTCCCCCCCTCGCCGCGCAACCGTACCTGGAAAACTCCATATCATCAGGCTTTCAGGTTGCCGCAGTTATACTACATCGTTAAGGTGTAGCCCCATTGAAGTATTTTTGCGATGACTGTGGCGCTGAATACGAAGGGTTATACTACATCGTTAAGGTGTAGCCCCATTGAAGCTTGACAGTCACGTCGTCCCGGTGCGGGTCGCCCCAAGGAAAAAAAGTTATACTACATCGTTAAGGTGTAGCCCCATTGAAGCTTGACAGTCACAGTGACTTCAATGAAACGCCTCCTAGTGTTATACTACATCGTTAAGGTGTAGCCCCATTGAAGCTTGCAGATGTCCCGGTAGGTGAGCCGATTCCGGGGCGGACCCGTTATACTACATCGTTAAGGTGTAGCCCCATTGAAGCGCTGCCAGTGGCCCTGGCAAAATTTTTCAACCTATTGGAGGTTATACTACATCGTTAAGGTGTAGCCCCATTGAAGCGCTCCTGAGAAGAAGAATAAAATAGATTGCTATGTTATACTACATCGTTAAGGTGTAGCCCCATTGAAGCTGAATTAGTGGCCGCCGCCGATTTATTCAACCAATCGTTATACTACATCGTTAAGGTGTAGCCCCATTGAAGCGATGGACCTTTTAGCCTTCCCTACGAGGTTTCTAGGTTATACTACATCGTTAAGGTGTAGCCCCATTGAAGCCTCGTTCTGCTGCGGCGGCCTCAGCCCTCGGCTCGTTATACTACATCGTTAAGGTGTAGCCCCATTGAAGCTGTTGCCAGCATCCCTCCTGTGAGGAATCGGGCTGTTATACTACATCGTTAAGGTGTAGCCCCATTGAAGCCTTTTGTGGAGACCCACTGCGGTTTAGTCATAATGTTATACTACATCGTTAAGGTGTAGCCCCATTGAAGCTTGTGTTGCATGAATCCAGAATGCCCAGTAAGAGTGTTATACTACATCGTTAAGGTGTAGCCCCATTGAAGCGCGGTATACCTGCCAGGGAGTGCGCCGCCCCTTGTTATACTACATCGTTAAGGTGTAGCCCCATTGAAGCGGAACGCTATCGAAGAGTTCTGTCATATTTGCAAGTTATACTACATCGTTAAGGTGTAGCCCCATTGAAGCACGAAAAATTCATAGCAAGATTTTAATTAATGGACTTGTTATACTACATCGTTAAGGTGTAGCCCCATTGAAGCTCACAAACTCGCCTCGATGAGCGATCGCGTAAACTGGTTATACTACATCGTTAAGGTGTAGCCCCATTGAAGCAATTGGAAATTTCTGAGGATTCCATTATAGAAATGTTATACTACATCGTTAAGGTGTAGCCCCATTGAAGCACAACCGAAAACCACGATTCTCTGAACAGACAATCGGGTTATACTACATCGTTAAGGTGTAGCCCCATTGAAGCTATCCGATCGGATACCCTGAGCAGGTGATAGGCGGGTTATACTACATCGTTAAGGTGTAGCCCCATTGAAGCTGAATTGTCTTCAGAATCCCCTCTGGTAACACTCGTTATACTACATCGTTAAGGTGTAGCCCCATTGAAGCCCAGACGTGCGAGCTAACCAACCACCATCCTGGTTATACTACATCGTTAAGGTGTAGCCCCATTGAAGCGCCGTAAATCCGATGCATATCTGCGCGTCTACGAGTTATACTACATCGTTAAGGTGTAGCCCCATTGAAGCATCCAAGTTGGCTTCTTCTTTAAGAGTAAAACATTGCAAGTTATACTACATCGTTAAGGTGTAGCCCCATTGAAGCCTTTTTTACCTGCAAGTCTATATTTGTACCATTCACGGTTATACTACATCGTTAAGGTGTAGCCCCATTGAAGCCATATCCATAACGATATGCACCTTAATTTCAGGGGTTATACTACATCGTTAAGGTGTAGCCCCATTGAAGCTGCCAAACTTCATCAAAGGATGCCCGATCATCTCGTTATACTACATCGTTAAGGTGTAGACCCATTGAAGCGCAGCGCGATAAGGAGATTCGGAATTTTTCTTATAAGTTATACTACATCGTTAAGGTGTAGCCCCATTGAAGCTCTTACAACTACGCTATCACTGTGAATAAATCACAAGTTATACTACATCGTTAAGGTGTAGCCCCATTGAAGCCCGCCTGGGCGAGGAAGTTAACCTGAAGAAAGGGCGTTATACTACATCGTTAAGGTGTAGCCCCATTGAAGCAAATCCAGAGCTTCAAGCGGTGTCATTCGCACAGAAGGTTATACTACATCGTTAAGGTGTAGCCCCATTGAAGCCGGGTATGCCGCTACCGTCACCAACCGATTGACATGTTATACTACATCGTTAAGGTGTAGCCCCATTGAAGTGCAACAGCAATCGCCCCTACAGCCAACGTCAACAAGTTATACTACATCGTTAAGGTGTAGCCCCATTGAAGTACCCAGCAATCCCAAGACAACTGTGGTGTCAGTTAAGGACGTTATACTACATCGTTAAGGTGTAGCCCCATTGAAGTCTCATAATTCCAGCTTGGATCGCCGGGATACTCCAAGTTATACTACATCGTTAAGGTGTAGCCCCATTGAAGCATCGAATCAATTCCTAAAAAGAAGGGGGGCTGCTGTTATACTACATCGTTAAGGTGTAGCCCCATTGAAGCAAGTCTCGCAAGAATTCACAGTATCTAATTTACCGTTATACTACATCGTTAAGGTGTAGCCCCATTGAAGCGCAAGAGGATATCGCTCACTCACTGCGCCAAACTGTTATACTACATCGTTAAGGTGTAGCCCCATTGAAGTGAGTTGGGCGGCATAGGGGCGCGGATCGGCTTGAGTTATACTACATCGTTAAGGTGTAGCCCCATTGAAGTTTGGAGTGCATCCGGGCTGCACTTCTGATCGAGCGTTATACTACATCGTTAAGGTGTAGCCCCATTGAAGTTCCTTTTGAAAAAATGGCAGGTGCATCTGCCCCGTTATACTACATCGTTAAGGTGTAGCCCCATTGAAGCGTACTACACTCACAAGGTGTAGCCCATTGAAGCATTACTACATCGTTAAGGTGTAGCCCCATTGAAGCAAGCAAGCAAGGAAGCCAGGAGCGAACCCCCTAGATAGAGATATCCTAAAAAAGGCAGAGGTCAAACTTTGCCTTTTTCCGTTTGGGGATAGACTTGTGCAACCCGTAGACTTTACCACCCTCACCGCCGTTTACACAGACTTGCAGGCGAACTGGCTGCCCGCCCGTCTCGAACAAGTTTATCAGCGCGATCGCCATACCATCTGCCTTGCCCTGCGAACCTTTAAACAGCGCGGCTGGCTGACCATTTCGCGCCATCCCCAAGCCGCCCATCTGTGCATCGGCGATCCGCCCCCCAAAGCGCCCGACACCTTCACCTTTAGCGATCAACTGCGCCACCAACTCAACGGGTTAGCCCTGGTTGCCATTACCCCCGTTGCTCCGTGGGAACGCGCCCTAGACCTGCAATTTGCCAAACGCCCCGGAGACGCCATCCTCTGGCATTTGTACGTTGAAATTATGGGCAAATATAGTAATATCATCTTGGCAAATGCCGATAACCAGGTGGTGACAGTTGCCCAACAGGTGAGCGAACAAAAATCGAGCGTTCGTCCCCTACTCACCGGACAACCCTACGAACTGCCCCCCGCCTTAACCCAAACCCCCCCTAGCCTCAGCGAACCACAACCGCGCTGGCAAGAACGGGTTAGCCTCATTCCGGGTAGCCTGAAACGCCAACTCCTCAAGACCTATCGCGGTTTGAGTACCCAGTTAGTGGAAAGCGCGATTCGCGAAGCGATCCGTTCCGGAATCGCAGCAGCCAACCTACACCCAGAACAAACCACCGATACCCTAACTCAAGCCGACTGGGACGCCCTGTATCAACGCTGGCAAGAATGGCTAACCACCCTAGAAAAAGGCACATTTCAACCCGGATGGACTCAAAACGGATATACCGTCATGGGTTGGGGCATGGTGCAACCTGTCGAGTCCGTGCAAAGCTTAGTCTATCGCTACTATCGCGATCGCCTCAATCAACAAGAATTTGCTCAACTGCGCCACAAACTCCGGCAAAAGGTGGATAATCTATTAGGGAAATTGGGACAAAAAGCCCAGACTTTTCGCGATCGCCTCAACCAGTCCGACCGAGCCGACACCTACCGCCAACAAGCCGACTTACTCATGGCCCATCTTCACCAATGGGAAGCCGGAATGCAGTCTATTACCCTCACCGACTTCGAGACAGGCGAACCCGTCACCATTCCCCTCAACCCAGAGAAAAACGCCGTCAGCAACGCCCAAAGCCTCTACAAGCGCCACCAAAAGCTTAAACGCGCCCGCAACGCCGTAGAACCCCTACTCGCAGAAGTTAACCAAGAATTGCACTATCTCGAACAAGTTGCAGAATCTCTCAGCCAGTTAGAAGACTATTACAGCACAGAAGACCTGCAAACCCTAGAAGAAATTAGCGAAGAATTAAGTCAACAAGGCTATCTAGAAACCCCAGAACAACGCCAACAGTCCAACACCGATGAATCTCACCCCCATCGCTACCAGTCGCCCAGCGGGTTTGAAGTCCTCGTTGGGCGAAATAACCGCCAAAACGATTTACTGACATTCCGACTTGCGGGGGATTACGATTTATGGTTTCATACTCAAGAGATTCCTGGCAGCCATGTCTTGCTACGCCTGCAACCCGGTTCAGTTGCCGATGAGCCAGACTTACAGTTTGCCGCAAATCTAGCGGCTCAGTACAGCCAAGGCAGACAAAGCGAACAAGTCCCTGTGGTTTATACGGAACCCAAGCACGTCTATAAGCCCAAAGGCGCAAAACCCGGTATGGTTATCTATAAGCAAGAGCGCATTCTGTGGGGAAAACCGGAAAACGGTCGCTTAGTCAATAAACTTTAGGTCTGCTTATCGCTTCTTCAAGGAAAAATTAAAAATTATCATCTTAAATTTAATCGTTCATTATAAACTTTTGTTACATGATGCGCGTGTTCTTTGATACAATTTTAGATAAAGGGAAAAAAGTAATCCAAAACCCGCTGTAGCTTGGGAACGCGCAGTCGGGATTTCCTCAAAACGACAACACAAAACAGAATTCATCAATTCTGAAGGCCAGCTACGGGAATAGCTGGTCTTTTTTTAGTGCTGAGTGTAAAGTGCTGAGTGCTGAGTGAGTTCCGAGTTCCGAGTTCCGAGGGAGAAGATGATGGGGAGGTGGGGGGATGGGGGAAGAAGGGAATTGGGAATTGGGAGTTGGGAGTTAGGGGTTGGGGAAGAAGGGAATTTGGAGTTGGGAGTTAGGGGTTGGGGAAGAAGGGAATTTGGAGTTGGGAGTTAGGGGTTGGGGAAAGTAGCTATTGCTTGCTCTAGACACACACTGAAAACTCAGCACTTCCTTTCCTACTCAGCACTCAGCACTTTACACTCAGCACTCTTTTCCCCCCATCCCCCCACCCTCTTTCCTACTCCTAATTCCCAACTCCCTTCTTCTTGAGGTAGTCAAAAACGGATTTGTCGCCGATGTCGGGGGGGATGGGTTGGATGAGTTTGCGGAGGGCGAAGATTGAGTAGAAAATTGCCCACATTGCGAGTAAAAATTGTTCTGCTTCTACGGTTAAAAAGCCGATCAAATGACCTAAAAGCAGGATGGGGACGAGGGGGGTGAGAAGTTTTGTTTCTAGGCGGTTGAAACAAAAGGCTTCTTTGAAGTAAATTCCGGTTAAGGCGGCGAAGGTGAAACCGATGCTAAATAAGGCAATGGGTTGATTGTAAGCCGTTAGAGCTAGGGGTTGGGGGTATTGTAGCGCGAGTCCAACGGCGGCTAGGGTACCGATCGCCCAAAAGAGTTGCAACAGGCGATGCAAAACGCCCAAATAGATATGGATCGTCCAAAGACTGACGCCTAATGCGACAGAAAATAGGGCGTAAAGTACGGTGAGGGCGGTGAGAACGGGTGGAGTTGCACCTTGCCACAATAGTAGAATAACGCCGATCGCAACACTGAAGGCCGCGATCGCTAATCCTGTACGGTAAATGATGACCCCAGTGCGATCGCTGTCGGTAATTGTAAATTCTCCAAACTGACCTTGATAGATTTCCGGTTGAGTTGTTGATAATCCTTGCATCGTCTGTTTCTCAGGCAACCATTACTTGGATTGTAGCGCCCCAGTCTAGCTGAAGTTGCTGTTGGGCGTTTCCTTGGTTCACTGCAAGTTCAATATAGCCATGACTGCCAATCAGAGCGATCGCGCTGCCCACAGGACTGCTAGCATAGGTGCGATCGCCTCTAATGGTTTCCCCTGCCATTTCCACCCACCAGCGTTTCCCCTCAACGGCTGTAGCTGGAATATTGGTGATGAGATTGCCAAAGCGATCGATGTATTGAATGGTACCTTGAAGGCGATCGGCTTGTTGCTGATACTCTGCTAAGGGGAATTGTACTAGCGTCTCCGGTGCGATCGCCCTTCCCAATTCCTCAATAGCAACCCCGGTAGCCAGATACGCGCCAGCAGGAGCAAAAATATCGCGTCCGTGGAAGGTTTGGCTAACAACAGGACTCAGCCAGTATTGGGGGTTGGTTAACTCTACTGCGGCAAGAACTGGCTCTTGCGCTAAGATACCGCTAAATAAGCCATTGTCCGGCCCGACGAGGAAAGCATCCGGGAGTTGCAGCGCGATCGCTCTACGCGAACTTCCCACCCCTGGATCGACTACTGCAACATGGACTGTCCCTTGGGGAAAGTAAGCATAGCTACTCAGCAGACAAAACCGCGCCGCCTGAAGATTCTGAGGGGGAAGATCGTGGGTGAGATCGATGACGGTTAAGTTAGGATTGATGCGCGCGATCGCACCTTTCATCACCCCCACGTAAGGATCGACCCTGCCAAAATCGCTCAAAAGCGTCATAATTTTAGGTGTTTTCATCTCAGACTTCTGGCACCTCCTCTGGCTCCAATCTCAGTGACAATTGTGACAATTGTTAAACTGTCTGCTATTTCAGAAACCTTATTGCAACTTCTTGAATCTAGTCATCATAGACCTCTAAACGCTCCTGACCTGCTTTTGAAGGACTTTAGAGTTTTTTCCGTGGTACACCCATAAAACCTATGTTCTCCACGACTTCTCGTTTTCAGACCCTTGCTATTAGTCTCCTCTCGCTCTGTAGCGTTATCCTCAGCACGAGTCCTTTACCGGGAATGGCTCAAGTTGATAACCTTCCCGATGTTGGTTTACCCGGACGACGGGTAGGAGGGGGAACTCGCGGACCGTGCTTAAGCGACCCTCAAGAGTTTATCGCCATTACTCCCCCAAACAATGTGGGAACCACGCTTGCAGAAGTCCCGACCTTTTCAGTCTATTTACCCGCCAATAAAGCTGATGCTGTAGAAATTGGACTGGAGACTCAAAACGGAACGCTCCTCTATCCCCCCATTGTTCTGCAAAAGGTCGGTTCTGGGATTATTGAATTTAGTTTTCCGAAGGGTGCAAACTATCCGCCGCTCGAAGTTGGTCAGAACTATAAATGGTATGTCCAAATCATCTGCGATCTGAGCTTAGGCACTAAAGATAGCTTTGTTGAAGGTTGGGTGCGGCGCGTTGAACCCTCTCAGGACTTGCAGCAACGCTTGCAAACGGCTAGCGATCGCGAAAAGGTGGCGATCTACACCCAAGAAAAGCTTTGGTACGATCGCCTCAACAGCTTAATCGATCTACGTCGCACTCAACCGAGAGATGTGCGCCTCAATGCAGAATGGGGACAACTGCTCCAAGAGGTTCAGCTTGGACATTTAACCCAAGCACCGCTCCTGACTTTCCCTTCTGTTGACTCACCACCGCGAGTTAATAGCGGCGATCGCTAATCTCAGGATTTGCAGACTTTACCCGCGAATCCTTAAAATTCTGTAACTTTGATTACAGATTTTTCCCCGCAGGCTATTATAGGAGAAACGGCCTTAGATTCGTGAAGACTTCAACATATTCAGCAACTCATTATGAATAGAAATCGCCATCAAGCCCAAAAACAAACGACACAAGCCCACCGGGAGAATATTCAAAAAGCATTGCAGCACCGACTCGAAGTTGCTCGTGCTAAAGGTGACGAAACTCTCATTCGCTTGTTAGAAGCTGAAGCTAATTACTTCAACTAGACGCCTCAATTCATTCAAAACTCTCATACACATTATTTGCCTCCTGTCAAGGGGGTCTTTTTTGGGGGAAGCGATCGCCGGGTTGAGCCTTGCGAAACCTAACCTACCACCGCATGGGGCTTTCAGCGGTTGAGTCAGTCGATTGGGCGATCGCCCTCTTTTTTTGGCTTTTGAGTTGAATTAAATTTCAACACGCGCTATAATAGAGTTAATAGATGGGCAGGAAAAACTAAATTGTTGGCTGTTCAACTCAACCTTGGCAGCCAGCAATTCTTCCCTAGAAACGGGTCGATCCAGCCAGGAGTTTTAAGCATGAAATTAACCAAGCTTGACTTAAGTAATATTATGGCGATCGGTCATGAAAATGACCAGCTTACACTCTTAATTGACCGAGGAGAAACGATTGAGTATTTAGAAATTCCTGCACCTGTTTACGCCTATCAAGGCTTACAATTTATTGATGCCATTGCCACCGACAATATCATTGAAGCCGCCGCAGAAGTCGAACGACTAGAGCAATCAGAACCCGAAGACGCGGACATTCCGATGCTGCCAGTTCGTTCGGGAATGGCTTCTGCCATTGGCTACGATCTAGACCGACAAACTTTGCAAGTTGCCTTCCGCAATGGTTCAGTTTATCAGTATAGCGATGTCGATATCGACACTTGGGAAGATTTCCGAAAATCAGCCTCAGTCGGCAAAGTTTACAACGCCAAAATCAAAGGAATTTTTCCTTCGCGACGAGTTGAACATTAAGCCCCGGTTGACTGACAATCAAGAGAGTCGCGTAGGTTGGGTTGAGGTACGAAACCCAACACAACCCTCGCTACTGTTGGGTTACTAAATCTTAACCTGACTTTCTAGCATTGCTATAGCTGAGATCGATGCAATTCAATTGCCGTCTCAGCTGTTTGCTTTGTTCAATCCAATAGACTGTAGCTTGCTGTTATTTGTGGGTTTTCTGCCGGAATGGAGAGAGATAGCCTATTGCGATCGCGCTCTCCTCAATCCTCTCCTATACCGATTGTATCTTGCCTCTAGTCAGGTAGGACTCCTGCTTACATGAGGTTTAGGGTAAGTTGTCTATCCCTGATAGGGATTCATTCATCCAAGAAGGAAGAAGGTATGAAAGCTCTCAAGCTAAGAACCATATTTCAATCCCTGCAAGGGATTGCTGCAATGTATGCAGTACAGGACTTAGAAGAAAGTATCTAAGCTGATTCTTGGGCTTTCACATTCAGATTCTATCATAACGTTATGGTACTTAGGTTGAGTAGACGCTTGAGTAGACCTAGGATTTTTGGTGTTATATTATTAGTAGAAACGCGAACAAGGACGTTGCCTGAATTGCCGTTCAGGAACAACGCCCTCTATTCGTTAATTTTTGAGAGCTAACAGGTATGGAACTGGTCTAGCTCTGATTTGTATTCCAATATTTTGGAGTAACTCTCCTATGATAACAAAAATGCTGGAGCAAATTCACCTGCTTCAACAACACTGTACTTGTGGTACCTGCAATCTTTGCAGTGGTCTAGAGACACTTAGATATCAAGTATGGGATTTAGGCACTGAAGTAGATCGTCTGTCGGATGAATCTTTTCAACGTCGATGCGAACCTGATTACTCTAGCGAAGATTACTGCTCTATAGAAGATTCTCGCGAACTGCTCAAGCGACATTATCAGGGGAAGGAGTAGGCTAACTCAAAGCAACAATATCCCGTGCGCTAAAGAGGATAGAGGGTGGGGGAACGCCCACCCTTTCGTACCTAAGTAGACGATAAATAGGTATAGCGTCTGAGACTTTGTTCGTAGTTTTGCATGAGGCGGCGCGACTCTTGCAGGGTGATCCGCTTTTCTTGTAAAGCTTGTTCCGACTGCTTGCGGACGCTTTCAATTAAATCTTCGGCATCATACTGAACGTAGGATAATACCTCCGTCATCGTATCGCCTTTAACTACGTGTTCAATTTGGTAGCCTGTCGGCGTCATTTTGATATGGACTGCATTGGTATCGCCAAATAGGTTATGCAAGCTGCCCATAATTTCCTGGTAGGCCCCACTGAGGAATATAGCAAGATAGTAGGGTTCTCCCTGTTTAAAGGGGTGCAGTTCTAGAACCGATTTAATTTCGCCGCGCAAGTCAATAAATTGGTCAATCTTACCATCGCTATCGCAGGTGAGATCGGCGAGGGTGGCGCGACAGGTGGGTTCCTCATTGAGACGATGAATGGGCATAATGGGAAAGAGTTGATCGATCGCCCAACTATCCGGTGCAGATTGAAACACAGAAAGATTGACGTAGTAGATAGACGCCATAATCTTTTCTAGGTCTTCTAAGTCATCGGGGACGTATTCTTGTTGACGCGCGATCGCTAAAATCTTTTCGCAACAAGCCCAATATAACCGTTCGGCTTTGGCGCGTTGGGTTAAGCTAACATAGCCAAAGTTAAATAAACTAATGGCTTCATCCTTGAACTGCGTGGCGTCGTGGAAGGCTTCTTGATAGTTTTCCACGCTAATCGATTGGCAGGTTTCCCACAAGTTGCGGATAATCAGATGTTCGCCTTCGCTGGCGGGTTCTTCCGCTCCGGTGGGGACATCGCTACAACTGAGGACATCAAAGACTAACACAGCTTGGTGAGAGGCGATCGCTCTCCCGCTTTCACTCACTAGAGTCGGAACGGGTAAATTGCGCTCGGTACAAGCCTCTTTAACCTCGGCCACAATATCATTGGCATAGTTTTGCATATTGTAGTTTTTCGAGGCGTAGAAGTTGGTTTTTGAGCCATCGTAGTCTACCCCTAAACCGCCGCCGACATCGAGGTAATTCATGTTTGCGCCCAGTTTCGCCAGTTCGACATAAATTTGACTGGCCTCGCGGATCGCATCTTTGATGGCACCAATGGCGGAAATTTGCGATCCAATGTGGAAATGCAACAGTTGCAGAGAAGACAGCAACTCAGCTTCGCGCAATTCATCAACGGCTTGGAGAATTTCAGGAACCGTTAACCCAAATTTAGCGCGATCGCCCGTCGATCCGCCCCAGCGTCCTACCCCTTTGGTACTTAACTTAGCCCGAACGCCAACAATGGGTTCTACCCCCAGCTTGCGACTGGCTTCAATCACCAGTTGCACTTCTTCTAGCTGTTCGATCACAATAATCGGAATTTTACCCAAGCGACGGGCTAAAATTGCCGTTTCGATATATTCTCGGTCTTTATAGCCATTGCAGATTAACAGCGCGTTGGGAGTGTTGAGGCTGGCTAACGCAATCAATAATTCCGGTTTCGATCCGGCTTCTAAGCCAAACTGATGCGGTTGACCGAAACGCACCAAATCTTCTAACAGATGGCGATGTTGATTGCATTTTACCGGATACACGCCGCGATAATAGCCCGGATAGTTGTAACGGGCGATCGCTTTCGCAAAACAAGCATTTAAGCGTTCGATCCGGTCTTCCAAGATATCTGGAAAGCGCAGCAGCAGGGGTAAGTTGAGATTTCGCTGTTTGAGCGCGTCTACCAACTCGTATAAACTCAGAGAGCCACCGCGATCGCCCCTTGGCGAAACCGTCACATGTCCGGCGGCATTAATCGAAAAATAAGGATCGCCCCAACCATTGATCCGATAAAGTTCTTCGCTATCCTCAATCGTCCAATGGGTTGCTTTTGCTCTTGCTAAGGCGGTTTCTCCGTTCCCAGACGCACCTCGCGCTTTATCGATCGCTCCTGCGATTTCTCCCTCAGCCCGCATTATGGCTCTTGACCTCCCGTAACATTCCTCGAATTGACAGTTTAGCAATTCTTCTGTCTAGTTCTCATCCTCTTCCAGAAGTCAATTGTCCTGACTTCTCCATAGGAGCGCGATCGCCTCAGACGCCGAGTAAAGAGTTTGGCTGAGTGTATCGCCTTGCGGGGTCAATTGTCTGTCGCCTGCATCACCTAGATCGCGAACGATCCCACATAGCTTACAATAATTGGGTTTTGAGTTATTTAACCCCAGGATCTCGTCATCCAGCACGAAGGAAGTAGCAATGGAACGCACATTTATCGCGATCAAACCGGATGGAGTTCAGCGCAATTTAGTCGGTGACATCATCAGCCGCTTTGAGAAAAAAGGCTTTACCCTCGTTGGGTTAAAGTTGCTGAACGTCAGCCGCGAGTTAGCAGAACAGCACTATGACGTGCATAAAGAAAAACCCTTCTTTAAAGGTTTGGTTGAGTTTATTACCTCTGGCCCCGTCGTCGCAATGGTGTGGGAAGGAGACGGCGTAGTCGCTTCTGCCCGTAAAATCATCGGTGTCACCAACCCTCTGACGGCCGAACCGGGAACCATTCGCGGCGATTTTGGCATTAGTATCGGTCGCAATATTATTCACGGTTCAGATGCAGTCGAAACAGCCCAACGGGAAATTAGCCTGTGGTTCAAAGAGGAAGAACTGGCGAGTTGGAAGTCCAGTTTAACCCCTTGGATTTATGAGTAAGTTTTAGCGCTTCCCGTACCCAAACTGGGTACGGGATTGAAAATCGGCTTAATCGGCTGTTTTTTGGGACTCGCGCAATTCTTCTTCTAAAGGGCTAACCGTGCGCTTCGAGAAACCCCAGACAAACAGCGCCGCGATGAGACTCAACATCAGCCATTCTGGGGGAACCAAATCAGGATTGATGACGCGCGCCAACAAGCGCAACCCCACCAGCGCCACGGTGATATATCCGGCGTCTTCGAGATAGACAAACTCATCCAACCAGCGAATAAACAAACCCGCCATAAACCGTAGGGTGATAATCCCAATGGTTCCTCCGGCGAGAACTAACCAAATCTCTTTAGACAGCGCGATCGCAGTTGTGACACTATCGAGGGAAAAAGCCAAATCCGTAACCGCAATAATTGGCACCACTTGCAACAAAGAGGTATAGCGCGGTTCGTGATGTCCCTCTTTGGCTTCCTCTTCCTTATCCCAAAAATATTTAGCCGTCAACCACAGTAGATAAAGGGCCCCCAACAGCTCAAACTGCCAGTATCGAATCACCCACGTTGCGGTCACAATCAGGAGCGCTCGTAAAACAAAAGCAGCAATCAAGCCAAAATTCAAGGCTTGACGTTGTAACTTCGGATTTTCTAGGCTTTTAGCAATTGCCGCCAGCGCGATCGCATTATCCGCAGACAGCACCGCCTCTAAAGCGACTAGAATGATTAGCAAGAAGAAGGTGTCAATTCCAACGTTTGGGGTAGCGTGAAAAACTTGGTCTAGCATTAATAACTTATTCAAACCTGAAATTTGCAACTCAAAGAACGTTTTGGAACTCCTTACTAAAGATTAACCTCTAAACCTGGCGATCCGATCGACTGACCAGACTAACCAGACTCATTTCCGTCTTTTCAAGCCTGATACATTGCTTATGTTTACTCAGTTCCGTTCGCAATATCCCACAGGGGGCCTCGTCTCAGAATTATTGCAAGTTCACGAAGGTCACTACCTGGTAAGAACCCTCGTACAAGTCAGTGGGGTAACGCTTGCCTCTGGAATGGCCGCCGCCCCCACCCTAGAATTAGCAGAAGACCAAGCTAGAATTCGGGCTTTAGCGCTTTTAGATATTCATCCCCCCGCTTCTAGCACCTCCCCCCTGCAAAACGGTTCTCGGCATCTAGAAGCAGCCGTTCCGCAGCCAATTGAACCCGCCGTCGTGGAAACGCCGGAGACAACGCCTTTAGAACCTCAATCACCGCCTATCCAACCCATCGTTCAGCCAGTCGAAACCAGCATTCCGGATGTTCCAGTGCCAGAGGTGACTTCAACCTGGGAAGCTTCAGAGAGTCCCCTAGAGGAAGAGTCCTCTAGTTGGATGCCAGAAGACCTCTCCCCGCTTCCGGAGGCGGATACCGCTTACAGTCCGCCGAACCTCCCAGAACCGAGTGCTAGCGTTGAAGAGGCGGTCGATTTTACCGAAATCAGCATCCAAATCAACCTCGAACTCAAACACATCGGCTGGACGCAAAAGCAAGAAAATAGCTATCTCAAGCGGATTTACGGCAAAAACGGGCGGGCGCTTTTGAGCGATCGCGAACTGCTAGAATTTCTCCACTACCTGCAAGCCTACGCCCAAACCACCGTCGAACTCGAACGTCTCAATTGGAGTAACGAACAGGGGAGCGAATACCTCGAAGAAACCTACGCCAAAAAATCTCGCGCCCTGCTCAAGTGCGACGAACTGCAAGGATTTTTGAGCTACTTGCAAACGCAACCCACCCCCAACGAAGCCCTATTTTAACCCGCCGATCGAAACAAAAAAGGAAGGAGGCGAACTCCTTCCTAACGCATTCAGCATCCCGGCAACCTAATTCACCGCAACGGGTTGAGTTGCCGAAGGTCTGCGGTTAATCACTTGATCCACCAAACCATAATTCATCGCATCTTCCGCCGACATATAGAAATCGCGCTCCGTATCTTCCTGGATGCGTTCTAACGGCTGTCCCGTATGTTCTGCCAGCAGTTGATTCAGGCGTTCCTTGTGATAGAGAATTTCCTTGGCTTGAATTTCAATATCCGTCGCTTGTCCTTGAGCGCCCCCTAACGGCTGGTGAATCATAATCCGAGAATGGGGTAAACTCATCCGCTTGCCCTTCGCTCCAGCACTCAGCAAAAACGCCCCCATACTGGCCGCAAAGCCGACACAAATCGTACAAACATCCGGGCGAATTTGGTTCATCGTGTCCAAAATGCCCATCCCCGCAGTCACAGAACCTCCCGGAGAATTAATGTACAGATAAATATCCTTTTCAGGATCTTCAGCATCTAAAAACAGCAATTGGGCAACAATTAAGTTAGCCACATCTGCGTCAATCGCTTGTCCCAGGAAGACGATGCGCTCCCGCAAGAGTCGCGAGAAAATATCAAAAGCGCGTTCGCCGCGACCTGACTGTTCAATAACTGTGGGAATCATGCGTGCTTCTCTATCCGCTTCATTTTTATTTATTCTACTGTGTTGAAAATGAAACCAGATTAGGGAAATCTCGCCAAAATGCCAGTAATTTACTGATTTAGGACGAGACGAAGGTATCTTTTCCGAATAAAATAGCCTTGTCTGCCAAATACTCGGTAGTTCACCAATCATCTCTTAGTGTGGTGGAGATTTTATGGCGCTGAACTTCAGTAATGTCAACTTTGGAAATACGATCCTATTGGGAAGTATTTCCGGTATCAAATTTAACGACCTCAATAGCAATGGGATTTTCGATCCAGGCGAACCTCCCATTCCCAACGTCCAAATCTTTCTCGATTTGGATGGTAGTGGCGTACCTAGCCCTAATAATCCAACAACCCTAACCGGGCCCCAAGGCAGCTATAGCTTTGTGGGCTTGCCACCGGGAAACTATGCCGTGCGGGAAGTTGCCCCACTGGGTTTCATTCAAACGACTCCTAGTCCGAATGTCACCTTAGCTCCGGGTCAAAACTTAGTTGGTATTAACTTTGGGAACGTACAGCCTGTGGGAAGCATTGCGGGGACTAAATTCAACGATCTCAATGGCAACGGTATCCTCGATCCAGGCGAACCCCCGATTGCGGGGGTTTCTGTTTTCCTAGATCTGGATAATAACGGCGTCCTTAGCCCCAACGATCCGGTTTTTGTCACCGATGCTCAAGGCATTTTTGGCTTTGGTGGTTTGCCCGCCGGAACCTACGTGGTGCGAGAAGTTGTCCCTCCTGGTTTCCAACAGACAACACCCTCGCCAACGGTTAACCTTGCTCCTGGGCAAAATGTTGGGGTTCTGATTGGGAATGCTCCTTTACTGGGGAGCATTTCTGGGGTGAAGTTTAATGACCTCAATAGTAATGGGGTTTTCGATCCGGGCGAGCCGCCCATTGCTGGTGTCCAAATCTTCCTCGATTTAGATGGTAGCGGCGCGCCGAGTCCTGGCGATCCGGTAACGGTGACGGATGCTCAGGGAAATTATGGTTTCTCTGGATTGCCTGCGGGCAACTATGCGGTTCGAGAGGTTGTTCCTTCCGGTTTTGCCCAAACAACACCTAGCCCGAATATCAGCCTAGCGCCGGGTCAAAATGTTGTGGGTGCTAACTTCGGTAATGCTGCGTTGCTCGGTAGCATTACTGGGGTGAAGTTTAATGACCTGAATGCGAATGGTCTTTTTGATGCAGGCGAACCGCCGATTGCAGGCGTCCAAATCTTCCTCGATTTAGATGGTAGCGGCGCGCCGAGTCCCGGCGAACCGACGACGGTGACGGATGCTCAAGGAAATTATGGTTTCTTTGGGTTGCCTGCGGGTAACTATGCGGTTCGAGAAGTTGCGCCTTCAGGATTTGTGCAAACTACGGCAAATCCGAATATCTCCTTGGCTCCAGGTCAAAATGTGGGCGGGGTGAATTTTGGTAACTTCTTACCGCAAGGCTCGATTGCAGGCACGAAGTTTAACGATCTCAATGGCAATGGCATTCGCGAGCCGAACGATCCGCCAATTGCGGGCGTTCAAATCTTCCTCGACTTGAATAATGACGGTCTTCTCAATGCTGGCGAACCTGTTGCAATTACAGACCAACAGGGGGTGTATGGGTTTGCGGGTTTACCGCCGGGAACCTATACAGTCCGCGAGGTGGTGCCCCCAGGTTTTGCTCAAACGACGCCGAGTCCTACGGTGACTCTAGCGCCCGGTCAAAATTTGGGTATTGATTTTGGCAACCGCCCGTTGTTGGGAAGTATTAGCGGCATTAAGTTTAATGACCTGAATGCGAATGCTCTGCTCGATCCGGGCGAACCGCCGATTCCTGGAGTGACGATTTACCTGGATTTGAATGCAAATGGCACTCTCGATGCGAATGAGCCTTCAACGGTGACGAACGAGCAGGGGGCTTATAGTTTCCAAGGGTTAACCCCAGGGACTTATATTGTCCGCGAAATTCAGCCGCCGGGATTTGTGCAAACGACTCCCGATCCGGTTGTGACGATCGATCCGTTTAGTGGCGCTAGCAATTTTGATTTCTTGACGGGTAGTTTTACCTAATGGAATTGATGGCTTTTCTACAGCGTCTTTAATGATTTTGGCAGGCGTTTCTTTTTTATAAGTTTAAAGTCGCCCGATTGCGTTGAGTCAGGCGACTTTTTGTTGAGGATTAGCTGTTGGGTTGAACTTCTTGGGCCATTTTGCGAAATTCATCTGGGGTACTTTGCGATCGCGCTTGCACCTGAGCCGGATTTTGTTTGGGACTCGTCGCGGCTTGAGCCTCTTCTTCACTTACGCCCTCGCTGTACTGCTTGGAAGCTTCGTAGTCGGATTCGACATCAATGTTTCTGGCTTCTTCTTCGCCAATTGCGATCGCATCTGCTTGGCGTTGGGCGTCAAAGTTGTCTTCAGAATTCGGCTGATTTTGAGACATGGGTTAAATTCCTGTATCGGTAGGTTGCTAGTGCTAATCCTAAAAAATGTTAGGGCGATCGCAACTCTACTTTCAGACAGGGATCGACGCTCAACCCCTTCTGCTTTAGGATAGACCAGAATGAAACTGCACTCCCCAGGTATGCATGGCATCTAAAACAGGCTTTAAAGTTTCTCCTAAAGGGGTAAGAGAGTATTCAACTTTGGGCGGAACTTGAGGATAAACCTGACGATGCACAATTCCATCGCCTTCGAGTTCTCGCAACTGCTGAGTCAGCATTTTTTGAGTAATTCCGGGTAACGCCCGCTGAAGTTGAGCAAACCGCTTTACCCCAGAAAATAATTCGCGCAAAATTAAGACTTTCCAGCGCCCCCCAATCACTTGAATGGTGGTTTCAACCGCGCAACTCGGTTTAGCGATAATTTCCTGTTGAGCTTCCATAGTATCTTTTTGGTAAGTATCCCACTTTTAAGTACGTACTTTACGAAAAGTCTGTATAAAGTCTACCATTAACTTATGCGAATCGAGATGAGATTGATTTGCAAATTCTGAATTCTGCGATCGCAATTACGCCACGTTTTGATTGCGTCAATGGGTAAGTTTCTGTTGTTAGTTTGACCGATTTTGGTTTATTAAGGAGGAATCATGCTGACCATTCGTAAATCAGAAGAACGGGGAAAAGCGAACTATGGCTGGTTAGACACCCATTACAGCTTTTCTTTCGCCAATTATTACGATCCAAAACACATGGGGTTTAGAAGCTTGCGCGTCATTAATGAAGATATTGTCCTAGGGGGAGGTGGCTTTCCCACCCACGGACATCGAGACATGGAAATTATTACCTATGTCTTAGAAGGCGCGCTAGAACACAAAGATAGCCTGGGTACGGGTTCTGTCATTCGCCCCGGAGATGTGCAACGCATGAGTGCAGGAACGGGAATTCGCCATAGTGAATATAACCATTCTCAAAGCGAACCCGTGCATTTATTGCAAATTTGGATTTTACCCAACCAAGAAGGCCTAAAACCGAGTTACGAACAAAAAGCGTTTTCAGCCGCAGAAAAGCAAGGTCAACTGCGCCTCATTGCCGCACCCGATGGACGCGACGGGGCAGTAACCGTCCATCAAGATCTTAATCTCTATGCTGGCTTGTTGCAAAAGGGCGATCGCCTCACCTATACCTTACAACCCGGTCGTCATGCTTGGTTGCAAGTGGCCCAAGGTCAAGCCGTCGTTAACCATCAACCGCTAGAAGGGGGTGACGGCGTTGCCATTAGCAATACCGAACAGCTTGAGATTAGCACAGACAGCCAAGGTGAAATCTTACTGTTCGATTTAGCTTAAGGTTTTCCGCTAGATTGCTCAAGCAAGTCCACGGGGTTCTGGACTTGCTTTTTTTCATATCTAGAAGAGAACTCTTGCAATTTAGAAAAAATTCCTTCTGTCTGCAAAAAGACTGTGTAAGATAGATGGTCACTACAGTCGCATCTTCCGCCTCATCCATCATTACCCAGGCTTCTTTTTATGCAACAAAACTTAAAAAAATTAGAGGGGTCTTCCCTATATTTGGGTTTAGCGCTGGCATCCTTTACAAGCCTATTGACAGGTTTGCCAGTTCTCGCACAACCCATTGTACCGGCGAATGATACAACCGGAACCCTAGTCAATCAAAATGGCGATCGCATTGACATCAGTGGGGGTAAACTCTCAGGAGATGGACGCAACCTCTTTCATAGCTTTAGCCAATTTGGATTAGATGCGAATCAAACAGCTAATTTTCTCTCAAACCCAAATATTCATAATATTTTAGGTCGCATTAATGGGGGCAGTCCTTCCTTTATCAACGGTCTACTTCAAGTTTTAGGAGGTCAATCTAACCTCTTTTTACTCAATCCCTATGGAATCGTATTTGGTTCCAATGCTCAACTTAATATTCCGGGTTCATTTAATGCAAGTACCGCCACCGGGATTGGTTTTGATAACAATCACTGGTTTAACGCTTTTGGCAGTAACGATTATCACAGTTTAATTGGCAATCCTAACAGCTTTGCCTTTTCCAGTTTGCAACCCGGTGCAATTATTAATTTGGGTCACTTAGCCGTCAATTCTGGACAGAACTTAACCCTATTAGGGGGAACTGTTGTTAGTAATGGACAAATTTCTGCCCCCCAAGGCGAAATTGTTATAGCAGCCATTCCCGGAGAAAGTTTAGTTCGTTTATCGCAAGCAGGTCATTTATTAAGTTTAGATATTCAACCCTTACCTGCTACAACCCAACCTATAACCGCCCTCAGCCTTCCTCAACTGATTACTGGCGGAAATTTCAACCAACATGCAACGGGTTTAAGTCTAACAGAAACGGGAGAAGTTCAGCTTACGGGTTCAGGAATTCCGATTAAAAATGGAGATATTGTTGCAAAAAATGTCAATGCCGGAATTACTACTTTAGCCGCTTCAAATAATCTTACGCTTGTAGAAAGTCAAATCTCGACAACAGGCGACTTAAATCTTTTGGCTGGAAATACAATTCGAGGTCGAGATAGTGCGAATCATCCCTTGCTTTTACAAGCAGGAGGGCGATTGTTACTCCAAGGAAATCAAGCAATTGATTTATTTGCATTTACCCATCCCCTCAGCGAATTAATTGCAGGTGGAGATATGGTTTTAAGGTCTGCCAATCCTGTAGGCGGGGACACTCATTACCGCACGGGCGGAAATTTTCGGATTGAACAATTAGATGGCAGTTTAGGCGGTTTATTTAGCCCCTACGATCCAGTGATTCGTGCTGATGGCGATGTCATATTTAATTCTTATTTTGGCAATTCGTTGCATATTTTTGCGGGTGGTAGCGTTATCATCAACAATTCAATTACTATTTCTGGATCGGATACATTTGCCGGATTAGATGATAGCGTTACCCTTTCAGATGGGACGCTAATTTTTATTAGTGGGGTTAATAGAGCAACTGTAGATATTCGGGCGGGAACAACGGATGTTAACCCTGTCGGCGTGACTGGATTTGGTACGTTTGACCCTAGCGTTCCGGCGGCTCCTTTTCCTGCTGCAACCAGTGCCGATATTGTCATTGGCAGCATTAATATAGATAGCGTTTCATCGGGACAAGTTTTTCTCACAAATCGCTATTTACCCGATGATAATTTAGCGGGTAATATTCAAGTTGGATCGATTAACGTTTCTCCTATCTTTTCTGGAGATGGCGGAGAAGTTGTGATAGATTCCAAAGGAAGTCTCATTATTAGCGGTACGATTAATACTTCTGGCTCGCTGGGTTCGGGTGGCTCGGTAACGCTATTGGCTGAAAATAACCTGACTGTCAATACAATTAATACATCAGGGGGGACAAATGCTGGCGATTTGACGCTACTGGCTAGAACGGGTGGAATTAATTTGCGAGGCGATCTAACGGGAGTTGCGACATCAACCAGAGGGGCCAGCGCTCGTTTAATTGGGCCGGTTGTATTAGATAATGACATTGCTATTGATGTCAGAGGTGCATTGACAGATGGCGACGTGAGTTTTGAAGGAACAGTTAACGGCGATCGCCAATTAACCATTAATACTGGAACGAGCGGAACTGTCACCTTTGCTGCTTCAGTGGGTTCGGAAGAATTGCTCTCTCAACTCACAGTAGATGGACAAACCCGCCTAGCCGGTACGGGTTCTCAAGAAATTGGGAGTCGCAACAGTTTAACCTTTAATGGTGGCGTAGAGTTACCTTCAAGTGCAGCGACCGTTTTCTTCACCGCAGATGAAATTGATTTTCGCGGTTCGGTGACGAGTTTAGGTAACAATATTGATTTAATCCTTCAGCCTTTTTCAGAAGGTCAAAATATGGTGCTGGGTGGAAACCCCTTAGCACCCACTGCGGCTTTAGATATCGATAGTTTGGATTTGAGTGCTTTAGCAACTGCTAATTTAATTCGCCTCACCATTGGACGCGCTAACAGTAGCGGTGCGATCGCAGTGGCTAGCGATCTCACCTTTCAATATGCAACGGTATTGCGATCGCCCTTGGGTTCCATCGATACGACTGGATTTAGATTAACAGGTACCGATGACTTAACGCTGGATGCTGGGAGAATTACGACAGGCAATATCGATCTTGTGAGTGCGTCAGGAGTAGGGAGAACGCTCAGTTTAATTAGCAGCGGTACGATCGATACCAGCGCCGGAACATTGAATACCGCTTCTAGCGTTCCGGGTGCCATTTTCATCGATGCTTTGGGTTCCGTCACCACAGGCGATGTCATTACCAGTGGCAGTATTTTCGGAAACGGCGCAATCAATATTTCCAGCGATGATAGTATCCGCATTCAAGGGAATATTACAGCCCGTTCTGTTGCTCCGAATGGGGGAGCAGTCACCTTAGAAGCGCCTAATGGCATTGTGGTGACAGGTTTAATCGATCTGCAAGGGTTGGGAGGCGATTTACTGCTGCGATCGCCCAATGGTAATCTGACCGTTACCGATATTAACGCCAGTAACCCCAACGGAGATGGGAGAAACGTCAGACTCGAAGCATCGGGCGATATTTTGACCGGAAATATCAATACTTCAGCCTTTGGAGTTGGGGGAAACATCTTCCTAACGGGAATCTCTGAGGGGTTAGCCGGTGCGATCGCCACTGGCAATTTAGACAGTAGCAGTTCTGGTGACGAAGGGCTTACCCAAGGCGGAGAAATTCAACTACTGGCTCAAATTTCGATTACAGCAGGTCAAATTAACTCTAGCTCTCAGTTTGGCAATGGTGGAAATGTCACCCTCGATCCAGAAGGCGATGTGATTGTAGATTGGATTAATACCCAAGGGGGAGCCAGTCCAAACGCTACTACCGGAACTGGGGGGTTTGTTTCCATCCAATCTGAGGGAACCTTTCAAGCCTTAAGCACCTTTAGCGATCGCAATGGCGTCAATGCCAGTATTTCAACCGCCGGGCCCTCTGGAGGTGGCAATATTTCAATTATCCAAGGACAACCCTTCTTCTTTGTCGCAGAAACACCTGAAACCCCCTCTCCCGATCCGATCAGCCGCACTGAAGGGCTAATGACCACAGGAACAGATACCCTCCCATCGGGCATTTTCCCCTGCATTGAGGGGATCTGTTTCGAGCAAGGGCAAATTCGCGTGACGGGATCGCCAGCACCCACCCCGACGCCGACACCGACGCCAACACCCACCCCTAGACCTATCCCCACACCCACACCGACTCCGGTTCCGACGCCAGTACCCACACCTACCCCCGTTCCGACGCCAGTACCCACACCTACCCCCGTTCCGACGCCAGTACCCACACCGACTCCGGTTCCGACGCCAGTACCCACACCAACTCCGGTTCCGACGCCAGTACCCACACCTACCCCGGTTCCGACGCCAGCACCCACACCAGAACCCGTCATCATCCCCAGGGAAACCCAAATTAAGCTGGGGCGAGACTTACAAGCTGAAGAGATTCCTTTACGAGATTTACCCGATCTCAGCACCTTAACTGAGTTTGAGCTTGATTTGTTGGTGCGATCGCGCGAAGCTTCTCTTACCCAGGAGTACGTAAATTATCTGGATCTGCCTTTCCCCAGTACCGAAGTGCGATCGCTCACCGAAGCACGGGAAATTCTCAGCGAAATTGAGAAAGACACCGGCGTTAAACCCGCCATCATCTACGTTAACTTCCTCGCCGCTACGCCAGGTGACAACACCGATCCAAGCGGACGCAGCCTAATTGCTAGCCCCAACGATGAATTAGAGTTGTTGATGATTACCCGGAATGGGCCCCCGGTTCGCAAACGTCTGGCTGGCGTAACGCGATCGCAAGTTACCCAAATTGCCAATAACTTTAAATCTGAAGTCACCAACCCCCGACGGATTAATACTACAAGCTATCTGCCCCCCGCTCAGAGGTTGTATGGTTGGATCGTTGCACCCCTCAAACCCGACTTAGAAGAGCGAGAAATTGACAATCTGGTCTTTATTCTCGATGTGGGTTTGCGTTCTACCCCCCTCGCCGCGATCCACAGTGGCGAACAATTCCTCGTTCAAGAATACAGTGTTGGCTTAATGCCCAGTTTGAGCTTAGTTGATACGCGCTATGTGGATATTAAACAGACCCAAGTTTTGGCGATGGGTTCGTCAGAATTTACCGATCAAAGTCCCTTACCCGCCGTCCCTACCGAAGTGAGAACGATCGTTCAAGAATGGTCTGGAGACAGTTTCTTAAACCAAGCCTTTACCTTAAGCAACCTCAAAGCCGCGCGATCGCGCCGACCTTATGGTATCGTTCACCTCGCTACGCATGGCGAATTTCGAGCCGGTGCGCCTAGCAACTCCTATATTCAGCTTTGGGATGAGCGATTGCAACTCGATCAGATGCGCCAACTGGGTTGGGCAAATCCTCCCGTGCATTTGGTGGTGTTAAGCGCCTGTCGGACTGCATTAGGAGACGAACAAGCTGAACTCGGTTTTGGCGGTTTCGCCGTTCAGTCTGGGGCAAAATCGGCTTTAGCCAGTTTGTGGTACGTTTCCGATGAGGGAACTTTGGGTTTGATGTCGGACTTCTACACCCAACTGAAAACGGCCCCAATTAAAGCGGAAGCGCTTAGACGCACCCAAGTGGCGATGCTGGAAGGTCAAGTGCGAGTCGAAGACAATCAATTGCAGATTCCCGGACTCGGTACGGTTCCTCTCCCCTCAACGCTGTTAAGCGGACAAGAAAACCTCTCTCATCCCTATTTTTGGTCTGCGTTCACCCTTATTGGTAATCCTTGGTAGGGGGGAAATCAAACCCAACACAACCCTGGCGGCTGTTGGGTTTCGTACCTCAACCCAACCTACACAATTCTCCATCCCCCCATCCTCTTAACTACTCAGCACTCACTAAAGCGGGTTCATACAAATACTCAAACCAGTTTCCGTCTGGATCTTGTCCGTAGAAGGAGGCGGTTCCATCGCGGTGTTCGTGAATTTTAGTCATTTTCACGTTTTGCGCTGAGAGTTGCTCGTAACTGGCTTCCATCTCGGCGCGATCGCGGAAAATAAACCCAAAATGAGGCCCCGCTTGAGCATACCCCGGACTGAGCAGCGCTAACCCATCCTCTCCGGCTTTCAGATACGCCCAGTCGCTATCTTGCCAAGCGACTTCCATTCCCAGATTCTTGTAAAATTCCACAGCGCGGTCAATATCTTGAACGCAGATGGCAACGTGACCGATTCGTTTGAGCTTCATGATTCTATAATTTTCCTTCTTTTTTATTGTATTCTTGCGAACCGGGAGTAGACTCTGCTGTAGCTAATGACTTCAGCCCCTCTCCAGGCAGCCATTACTATGCTTTTTAACCTCAGCAATATCCCCTATTGGATTTTTTTAGGAATAGGCATTTTCTTATTTGTATTTGTAATTATCTCAGGTGGAGGAGATGACGATCTCGATCTAGAGGGCGATGCTGACTTTGAGGCGGGCGACAATCTCTTAGATTTAGATGCCGATAGCGATGGGGACTTTAGCCCTTTACAAATTTTAGGATGGTTGGGTTTTGGCAAAGCCCCTTTAATTCTACTCCTCGCCACTGACTTTAGCCTTTGGGGTGTTTTAGGTTGGATGTTCAATGTCCTGTTGAATTCA
The DNA here is from genome assembly GCF_001746915.1 of Desertifilum tharense IPPAS B-1220. NCBI lineage: Bacteria > Bacillati > Cyanobacteriota > Cyanophyceae > Desertifilales > Desertifilaceae > Desertifilum > Desertifilum tharense. The sequence goes on along the minus strand of NZ_MJGC01000066.1, from coordinate 101,906 downwards.
CCCACCGGTTTTCTCAGTCAGGTGATTCTTTTGGGTTCGCTGGCGATGAGTCTGTATCTAGGAAGGTTAATTGCTCGTCCGTTAGGCAAAATCTTTGCTTCGTTTGGTGAAGAAGGAAATAGCGATCGCCTAATTGGTTGTATCGGTACCGTCAGTTCTGCTTTTGTGCCTTTAGAAACTGAGGGCAAAATTGGTCAAGTGGATGTCATCGATTCAGCCCATCGCTTAGTGACGATTAATGCTCAGTTACCCCATTGGGCAAAAATCATCCCGTATCGAGGTCAACAAGTTTTAACGATCGAATATCAGTCTCCGAATTATTTAGTCATTGCCAAAGATAGTTCCGATCAACAGAAGTGGCTGGCTAAATAATTCACCACCTGTCATGGGTTTGCTGACCCACTGTTGTACGTAAAAATGTGCAATTGCAGGTCATTCATTGACTTAATTTAGGAGTTTGAGATGTCCAAGTTCTATACAGAGCAATCGACTCAACCCTTAGCCTCTATGCCTCAACCTGTTTTAGGACAATTAAGTCCTGGGTTGCTCTTTTTTCCGGGTTTAATTGGGGCGCTGGTTTTTCTGTTGCTCTTAAGCGTTTGGGCGTATACCAGAGTTTATGTAATTACGCCCAATAACGAAGCGTTTGTCCGCACGGGAGGCGTTTTTATTAAAGAGAAAAAGGTGATTCTCGATGGTGGTTGTATTGTTTTACCTGGATTTCATGAATTAACGCGCGTTCCTTTACGAGAAATTTCAATTGATGTGGAACGCACGGGGAAACTGGCGGTACGGACGCAAGATTATCTGCGGGCAAATATGCGCGTGACTTTTTATGTGTGCATTATTGCTGATAAACAAGATGTCTTAACGTCTGCTGCTCGATTATCGCGCCAGGGTAAGATTTCCAGCGATGATATTAAGGAAGCCCTAGAAAAACGGGCCGATGATGCTATTCGTGCCGCTGCTAAGAATAAGACTCTAGCTGAAATTGACTCCGATAAAATTGGCTTTGCCGATGCGGTGGTAAATTTGATTCAGCAAGATTTGAAAAAGGTCGGGCTGACGCTGAATAATATCGCAATCTCTGAGATTGAAGAAGGCGATACCTACGATACCAATAACTTTTTTGATACGCAAGGGGTGCGCCTGCGGACGGAAACCATTCAACGCTCGATTCAACAAAAGCGCGAGGTGGAACTAACGACGCAAGTAGCCATTGAGCAAAAAGAACTCGATGCCAGAAAGCGATCGCTCTCCATTGCCCAAGAACAAGAAAGCGCGACTTTAGCCCAACAACTGGAAGTGGAAAGCCTGCGGGCGCAACGAGAACGGGAAATTCAAGAAACAAGGGACAAAGAAGCTGCAAAAATAGAGCGGAACAAGATTCTGCAAAATCAAGCGGTTGAAGAAGAGAAAATCAACCAACAACTGGCGGTACAGCAAAGCAAGATTCAAGCTGATATTGAGTTAGAGGAACGCCAAAAGCAACTCAAGGTGGCGCAAATTGTGCAACGTCAAGAGGCAGAAATTGCTGAAATTAGCCGCCAGAAACAGGTTGAATCTTCTCGGCTAGAAGCGCAGATCCAAGTCGCAGAAGCCGAACGCCTCTCGAAAATTGCCCAGCAGGAAGCCGCGATCGCCATCGCCCAAAAAGAACGCGATCGCCTCGCCTCGGAAGCAGAAAAAGCCCAAGCAGAAGCCGCTGTCACCACCGCACAGCAGATTGAAGAAGCCGAACGCCAACAACGCCTCAGCGCGATCGCAGCCCAACAGGAAGCCCAAAAACGCCGGATCGCCGATCAAAACGTGGTGGAACTTGAAGTCTTTCGCCGCCGCCGCCAAGCTGAAATTGCCCGCCAAGCCGCTGAACTCGAAGCGGAATCGATTCGGACCCTCGCTCAAGCTAACCGCGATCGCGCCCTAGCTGAGGCTCAGGGACAGCGGGCCATCATTGAGGCGGAAAACGCCATTTCTGACGCCAAACTCAATGCACGGCTGATTAGCGAACTCTGGCCGCAACTTTCCGAGCATCTCCCGGAAATTGTTAAAGCCCTCGCCCCGCAACCGGGCGTTTTAGGCGATGCCCGGATCTATGCGTTCCCCGGCGCAAACGGCAACAATGGTAACGGCAATGGTATCGGCGATCTCAACAAGCTGCTAATGTCTACTAGCGGCTTGACCTTAATTAATAGCCTGCTAGAAGAGGGCAAATTGGGCGGGTTGTTGCGTCAAGTCACTCAGTCTGTCCGCTCTGGGAACTCCACAGCCGAGAACCTCGCGCAAATGCTTGCCCCCCCTGCCCCAACGCCCGCGATCGCTCACCCGCAGAGTCCCCCAGAAATGCCGCCCCCACCCCCATTAACGGCTAACTCCGAAAAGAGCGATCGCTCTCTAGAACCCTAAGTCCAGTACCCCGCCCCCAATGGCAATCTGAATTTTGAGAGCGCAATTGTTCATTGAATTTGATACGCTAGCCTAAATAACATCTTGGGAATGAATTGAGAAGCCGTGGACATTCAAATTGGGCGGGGTAAAACAGCCCGCAGAGCTTATGGAATCGATGAGATCGCGCTAGTGCCAGGAAACCGCACGCTCGATCCGAGTTTAGCGGACACCCGTTGGAAAATTGGTAACATAGAGCGCGAAATTCCCATTATTGCCAGCGCAATGGATGGGGTTGTGGATGTCAAAATGGCGATTTTGCTCTCTCAACTGGGCGCATTAGGCGTTCTAAACTTGGAAGGGATTAATACACGCTATGCCGATATTGACCCGATCCTAGACAAAATTGCCTCTGTCGGGCCGACTGAATTTGTCCCCCTGATGCAACAACTGTACGCTGAACCGGTTAAACCGGAGTTAATTACCCAGCGGATTCGCGAAATTAAGCAGGGGGGCGGGATCGCAGCGGTGAGCGCCACTCCCGCCGGGGCCGTCAAGTATGGCAAAGTGGTTGCAGAAGCTGGAGCCGATCTGTTTTTTGTACAAGCCACGGTTGTTTCCACCGCGCACCTCTCGCCGGAAACCATTACGCCGCTAGATTTGGAAAAATTCTGCCAAGAAATGCCCGTTCCGGTGATTTTGGGGAACTGCGTCACCTATGACGTAACGCTCAACCTGATGAAAGCCGGGGCGGCGGGTATTCTGGTGGGCATTGGACCGGGAGCCGCTTGTACTTCCCGTGGCGTTTTGGGCGTTGGCGTACCGCAAGCGACTGCGATCGCAGATTGTGCGGCAGCCCGCGATGATTTCTACAATGAAACCGGGAAATATGTCCCCGTCATTGCTGATGGCGGTTTAGTCACGGGTGGCGATATCTGCAAATGTATCGCCTGCGGCGCGGATGGCGTTATGATTGGTTCTCCGTTTGCTCGCGCTCAAGAAGCCCCAGGACGCGGCTATCACTGGGGAATGGCTACGCCTAGCCCCGTTCTGCCTCGCGGGACTCGCATTCGCGTGGGCACCACAGGCACCCTAGAGCAAATCCTGCGCGGCCCCGCTCAATTAGATGATGGTACCCATAATTTCTTGGGGGCGCTGCAAACAAGTATGGGAACTTTAGGCGCAAAAGATATTCGAGAAATGCAACAAGTAGAAGTTGCGATCGCCCCATCATTGCTCACGGAAGGTAAGGTTTACCAGAAAGCTCAACAATTGGGCATGGGTAAGTAAAAATGCCTTAAACAATCGCTCCGGAAATTTTCTCCGGTATTCTTTGCAAGAATATCGGGAAAACTTGCGGGTGTTGATTACAATGAAAGAAGCGGAGACGCATGTTTCCGTTCACTCCTCACACCACACTCCGCCTGAACACCGTTCAGGCGGTTCCTATTTTAAAGGGAGCGCGAACCCAACAGGCTTTTGTGCTGAAATGTTTACGCCTAGAGGCTGCTAGCTGTTGCATATGATAAAATGCGTAGGTGCAATAGCAATATAAGATTAAGGATTGCCAGGAATGTCAGCAGCGGCACAAGTTACAGACGCTTCATTTAAGCAAGAAGTGCTGGAGAGCGAACTTCCAGTTTTAGTAGACTTTTGGGCACCTTGGTGCGGCCCCTGCCGAATGGTGGCACCTGTGGTTGATGAAATTGCCCAACAATACGAGGGCAAAGTCAAAGTTGTTAAAGTCAATACTGATGAAAACCCCAGCGTAGCCAGCCAGTACGGGATTCGCAGCATCCCCACGCTGATGATCTTTAAAGGGGGTCAGCGCGTTGATATGGTAGTGGGAGCAGTCCCCAAAACAACCTTAGCCAATACCTTAGAAAAGTATACCGACTAAAGGGTTCCAGCCTTAGCCCTCTCTCCGAGTGGAGCCTTTTGAATGCTTCTAGCGGTGATGAGTCTAGTGAATTGAGCGCCTTGAGCCTCTGTCGCTAAGGCGCTTTTCAGTCTTCTGCTGCCGAGATCCATTAGAATGTACGTGGCGATACCAATAATTCCTAAGCGGGAATTTTATCAATTCCTAGTGTATTAGCATCGCCAGTGCGAGGAATGCATGGCTACTCAACCCTCTTACGATCCGTTAGAAACGCTTCAATCCGATTTAGCACATCTGGTGCAACAAATTCCCAGTTTGCAACATGGGAAATGGATTCAGCAAGCCCTAATTACCTTACTCCGCATTTCCAACGAAGAAATTGACCGTTTAGACTGGAAAATCCTGACGGCTTCCATGCAGGATATGGAGCGAGCTTTTCAGGCGTTTTATCCCTATCGCCACGTTCGCAAAATTACCTTATTTGGTTCGGCCCGTCTGCCCTCTGATACCCCAGAGTATCAAATGGCGGTAGATTTCGCCCGCTGCGTCACCCAACAAGGCTTTATGGTGATGACGGGGGCCGGAGGCGGTATTATGCAAGCGGGCAATGAAGGAGCCGGCCCGGATAGCTCCTTTGGTCTGAATATTCAGTTACCCTTTGAACAGGGGGCAAATCCCTATGTCCAAGGCGATAAGCTGATTCAATTCAAATATTTCTTTACGCGCAAATTGTTTTTCCTGCGGGAAAGCGATGCTTTAGCCTTGTTTCCGGGTGGGTTTGGTACCCAAGATGAGGCGTTTGAATGCTTGACCCTTTCGCAAACGGGCAAGTCTGGCCCAGTTCCCCTGATTTTAATCGATCGACCGGGGGGAGACTACTGGCTGGCGTGGGATAAGTACGTGCGCGAACACCTCCTCAGCAGCGGCCTGATTAGTCCAAACGATCCAAGCTTGTATACGATTACCGATCGCTTGGATGTCGCCTGCGACGCGATCGCCCAATTCTATCGCATCTTTCATTCCTCTCGCTATGTCGGCGAAAAGTTTATCATCCGCCTAAAGGAAGAACTTTCAGAAGAGGAAATTGAAACCCTCAATCAAGACTTTAGCGATATTTTAGTCAGCGGTCGGATTGAAAAGAGTCAGGCACTTCCCCAGGAAAGCAAAGATGATACCTTTGACTTGCCCCGTCTGGTGCTGCACTTCAATCAACGCGATTTTGGGCGACTCTATCAACTGATTAATGTCATTAACAAGATGGGCGTCCCCACCGAAGAAACCGAACATCCCGAACGCAAATAAGTCTTATTTGCTGTAGAGGGAACCATCGGGTAGGGTTGCTCCTTGCAGGTTAGCCCCAACCAGTTTGGCACACCCAATATTTAAACGCATCACGGCGCGATCGCCCTCAGCATTAAGGCGAAAACTGACCTGATTATGATGGGAGGTAATAGAGCGATCGCCCTCCTTGACATCAAAATTTAGGGTAGCGCGTTCGGGCGTCGTATCCAAGTTGAAACTCAGGGACGTACAGCCTAAATGTGCCCCTTCTAAATTAGCGGCCGCTAAGTTCGCATTTTCTAAATTCGCGCCGCCTAAATTCGCCTGACTTAGATTGGCATTGGCTAAATCAGCCCCGGCTAAATTAGCACCCCCTAAATTCGCCTTTGCCAAATTCGCCCCGCGCAAATTGCACCCCGGACAAGCTTTCGTTTCTAGCAATTGCTGAACCTGTCGTTGAGTCACAAAAATCGGCGCGTGCCAAGCCCCCACAACGCCAATCCCCGTCATTAAAGTGGTAATCGCGACACTTTTAACTGAAGCCATAGGGGAAAACCTGAGAGCGCAACATGAAGAGGCGATCGCCCCTTCAGTGTAAACTACAGTGAGTTGTTATCCCCTTTCCGGAATTTCACTGAGTCCGCACCATCAGCACCTGGGGCGGCGTCGCATCTGGCGGATAGAGAAAATCGACCTCAACCCGGCGGTTGCTATTGGGAGGCAACTCTAGAGTCAACAACGGTTCGGCTAAATGACCGCGATTTTGAACTAAATGCACGTAACGAGACTGCATTAAACCTAAGTCATTGGCAAATCGAAGGCGGACGGTTCCCCGGAAAAAGATGCGTTCCTCCGGTGGGTTAAAAAATAGCAGCGTTCCTTGCACCGTATCGTCTTTGACTGGCGTAGACAGCGAAAGCGTCACCGTCTGGCGTTCTTTCGTCGGGTTATGCAGAGGCAGCGTTAAATTATATTCCACCCCATAATTACCATGCGCGTAATAGGCCGTATCGGGATAGCGGACTAACATTTTGGCGCTTTGGATTTGCTCAGTTCCCAAGCGACCTTGATGTAGCGTACTCAACCCGTAGGCAAAAGCCCGACCGGATTGAGGAATCGTTAGGCGATCGCTCCTTTCATTATCCGTTAACTTCGCAAGCCATTTAGAACCCTCTGCCACGCCCGCCACGCGACCGTAAACCATCCGACTGCGGGGGGCATCCAAAGCAGAGGGTGCTAAGTCTCTAGGGCCTGCTAGCGTCCCATTCACGAGCAAGGTTTCCCACTCGTCCAATTCAGGAGGGCGTTCGCTGCCATTGGCATTCTGAGGCGCTCGCATGGCCAAATTCGCGATATAAATCGGCCCGCTACTTTGCAAGCGTAATAGCGTCGAACGACCATTAGAGGTCGGCGTCACCGTTCCGGCGGGAATGGGAACATTCATCAACAGATAATACTGTCCGGGCGGTACCACCACGCTAGAGGGGAGATTTTCCTGGCGGCGACCGCGCAGAATATCGTTCATTGCCCGACTTCCCGGCCCTGCAAACACCCGTCCCACGGGGTTATCGACCACTGGCGGCAAGGTGACAAATAGGGCATCCGGTCGGGTTAAATAACTTGCGCCTTGCAAAATCTCAACCGTGACGGGCTGAGTCAGGGGATTGTATAGAATAATGCCCTGGTAGAAGCTGCGGGTTTCTTCGGGAGTGCGGGCCCGCGTGACGTGATGGCTAAAAATATCAAAGCGACCGTTAAAGGCAAAATTGAGGTGGGCTAAACGGTTGCGCTTGCCTTCTGGGGGAAATGTAGACAGCAAAATCCCTTCAGTTTGCACCAATTCGGGACTGTTGCTATTAAAAACTGGCACGCTATCCAATCTACCGGGAAGCGATCGCAATTCGGCAGGATGCATCACCTCTAAGTGAGGTAAGCGTTCGAGCAGCGGCAATTCTTCAAAGGCGGGTAACGTTTCCGGTGGGGGAAGCACCGGAGTCGGGCGCGGTGTCGGACGGCCAGGTACAGTCCGAGAGGGAGGGGTAATGGTGGGGGCTGAGTTGCGCGGGGTTAGGGTTGGAGAGGTTTGAGCAATCAGGAAAGCAGACAAAAAAGGCAGCATGAGCCAACACTGAACTCTAGAGGTCTAAGTTGAAGAGGCGAGGCACTTCGTTGATTAGATTAACTTATTTGAAGAAAATTTAACGATATGGCATTGTATTAAAGCCTGATTTCGATCTCAACAGCACGATTAACAATAGTGCGATCGCAGTTCAAAATCCGGAGAATTTTAGCCTAATGCCTAATATGGTTGTTCCTGCATTGCCATTATCCCAGAAAATGCCTTTTCTCAGCTTAAAGCCGCCGATTTACAAAGCCGCAATTGTAGCTGGATTCAGCTTTCTCGGCGTCCTTGCATTTACTCAAGCAGCACAAGCGCAACAAAACTCTTACTGCACGGGTAATCTGCGTTCGGGACTGTTACATGGCAAAGGCAGTTGTTTATTTCCAAGCGGCAACCGCTACGAAGGCGAGTTTAAAGAAGGCCGGCGTCACGGACGAGGAACCTTAATTTTGAAAGATGGCACCCGCTGCGAAGGCGAATTTCGCGACGAACTGCTCAACGGTCGGGGAACCTGCATTTTCCCCAGCGGCAACCGCTATGAGGGAGAATTTGTCAACGGTCAGCGCCAAGGACGCGGCACCTTTACCCTAGCAGACGGGACGCGGTGTACGGGAGAATTCCGCGACGAACTGCTCAACGGTCGGGGAACCTGCGTTTTCCCTAGTGGCAACCGCTACGACGGGGAGTTTCAAGCCGGAATTCGCACCGGACAAGCAACCCTCACCTTTGCCGACGGGACGCAATGTCAAGGAACCTTTGAAAACGAACAACTTAACGGTCGGGGAACCTGCGTTTTCCCCAGTGGCAACCGTTACGAAGGGGAGTTTCGCAACAATGCCCGCCACGGACGCGGCGTTTTCATTTATGCCAATGGCACGCGCTTAGAAGGAGTTTGGCGCGAAGGTCAGTTTGAAACCGCGAATCGGTAAACCTTTTTGAGATTCCTGGTTCTTGGAAAAAACTGGGGGTCTCAATCGATTGGGATTGAGAATCACATCCAGGGTTGCGCGGGGCTAAACTAACTCTTCTTGGACTGGATGCGCTTCGGCTTCTGTGGGTTGACCGAGATAGACTTCAATGACGCGGGGGTCATTTTGAACCTCTTCAATATTGCCTTCGCACAGAACCGAACCTTGGTGCAACACCGTCACCTTACGGGCAATTTGGCGAACAAATTCCATGTCATGTTCGATCACAATAATGGAATGACTTTCCGCTAAGGCTAAGAGTAAATCTCCCGTTTGGGCAGTTTCTTCATCGGTTAACCCGGCTACAGGTTCATCGACGAGCAATAAGTCGGGAGATTGGGCGACTAACATCCCAATTTCTAAGCGCTGCTTTTCGCCGTGAGACAAAAGTTGCGCGGGAATATCGGCTTTGAGGTCTAATCCGATCGTTTCTAGCAACCCTTTAACCGTTTTCTGTTCGGAGGTTGGCGTTTTACTAAACAGAGTGGCTAAAACGTTTTTGTTGCGGTTGCAACTGAGTTCGAGATTTTCACGCGGGGTGAGGTTGAGATAGACTCTGGGGGTTTGAAATTTGCGCCCAATTCCCAGTCGAGCAATTTTATGTTCGGCAATGCGTCGCAGGTTGCGGCCTTTGAACAGAACCCGCCCTTCTGTGGGCTGTACCTTTCCGGTAATGATATCGAGAAAGGTGGTTTTCCCCGCCCCGTTTGGGCCAATAATCACGCGCAACTCCCCCGCATCCAAGCTGAAGTTGAGGTTATTCAGCGCTTTGAAGCCATCAAAACTGACGGTGAGGTTTTCAATTTCTAGGATTTTGTTGTTCATGGGTTTGCAGCGGCTAGGCCCTTACTCGGAGGTTTCTTTGCTTAAAACTTCGCGTTCGTGCTGGACTTCGGGGTCTGTTTCTAGACTGGGATAGGTTGCCAGTTGGCGACTCCCTAGGAGCGATCGCACTTGATTCACTCCTTGATGGCGCAACCAGCCAATTAAGCCATCCGGCAAGATGGTGACAACAATTAAGAATAAAGCCCCTTGGAAAAATAACCAGTTTTCGGCAAATTCGGTACTCAAGCGACTGCGGGCATAGTTCACCAGCAGCGCCCCCAGAACGGCACCGACTAAACTCGCCCGTCCGCCAACCGCCACCCAAATTACCATTTCAATGGAGAAACCAATATCCATTGCTCTGGGGGAGATAATCCCAGTTTGTAGGGTAAACATGGCCCCCGCCAGTCCCGCTAAGGCCGCAGAGATGGCAAAGACTAGGACTTTATAGCCTGTGGGGTCGTAGCCGGAAAAGCGCACCCGACTTTCATCATCGCGGATGGCCATCAGCAAGCGACCAAACCGCCCGCTGGTTAGCCAGCGAGACAGGGCATAGGCGGCGATTAAAAAGAGAATGGTCAGGGTGTAAATGGCAAATTGGGTTTGCGGGGCATTGACGGAAGCGCCGAGGATCGTTCTGAAATCGGTTAAGCCATTAGTCCCGTTAATTAGCTTTTGCTGACCGTTGAAGAAGTTAAAAAAGACAACTGTGGTGGCTTGGGTGAGGATCGAGAAGTAGACGCCGCGAATGCGGTTGCGGAAAACCAGATAGCCGAGAATGGCCCCAACGATCGCGGGAACGGCTAGAACGGCGATCGCGCTGAAGGGGAAGGAGTAAAACGGCCGCCAAAACCACGGCAATTCTGTGACGCCATACAGGGTCATAAATTCCGGGAGTTGAATGCTAGAGGTGGAGGGAATTTGCAGCTTGATGTGCATGGCGATCGCATATCCCCCCAGGGCAAAGAAGATGCCATGTCCTAAACTCAGCATTCCCGTGTAGCCCCAAATCAAGTCAATGCCGAGGGCAACAATGGCTAGGGCCAGAAATCGCCCTAACAGGTTAAGTTCAAATCCCGATAGGATTAACGGCATGACAAAAATGAGGACTAGAGCGATCGCGCTAATGATGCCTGCCTCAATGAGTAAATTGCGACGGGTTTGACGTTCTCGTCTTAGGCCTGGAATTCCAAGGAGTGTGTCGATCATCTGTTTGTGAATTACCAATCACGCTACTCTTTTACGCATCAACCATGCGACCCTTCTGCGGGAAAATGCCCGCCGGACGGACTTGTAAGAAGGCAATAATCAATGCGAATACCATCACTTTTGCCATGCTGGTTGTTGCAAAGAAAGTGAAGAAATCCACAAGCGGTTGAATGGGGGTGGAAATTAACGCCAAGGTACCTGAACCCACCAAATAATTGATCGTGCCAATGGCTAAGGCAGCAACCAGCGTTCCCACCAGTTTGCCCACGCCGCCCACAACGACCACCATAAAGGCGTCTACGATATAGTTTTGTCCAGTATTGGGCCCCACAGAACCCAGAAGGCTAATGGCGCAACCGGCAATTCCAGCTAAACCGGAACCTAACGCAAACGTCAGCGCATCCACTTTTGCTGTAGGAATGCCCAAACACGCACTCATGCTGCGGTTTTGCGTCACTGCCCGAATTCGCAAGCCCCAGGGCGATCGCCCTAAAAATAGATAAATACCAACGACACAAATCAACGTTAGGGCAATAATAAATAAACGGACGTAGGGTAACTGAAATCCCATCAGCACAACCCCACCTCTGAGCCAACTGGGGGCGGTTACGTCCACATTCTGCGCCCCAAACCACGGTTGTGTCAGGGCTAGACCAAACCTGCGACCCAAGGCGGCGGCAATTTCCCAAGAAATTTTAGCGCCCAGAACGGCCAAAATGGCGATCGCCCAATTGCGAATCCGGTAAAAGTTGGAACGTTTGGAAATTGCCCACAACGCCCCAAAAAATAAGGCACAAAAGATAACCAGCCCAATGACTAACTGCCAACTGACGCTGCGAACAAATTGCTGCAAAATCAGGCTAACGCCCCAAGTGGCTAATAGCGTTTCTAAAGGTCTGCCATAGAGGTAGCGAATCACTCCCCTTTCTAGCACTAACCCCGCCAGCGCCGCGACGAAAAACGCCGCAATTAGGGCAAAAAAGATATAAGTTTCCAACAGCGGCCCGCCAATTTGCCGAAATCCATTTTGGACGACAAAGGTGGTATAAGCTCCTAGCATCATCAGTTCTCCGTGGGCGAGATTAATCACCCCCATGAGTCCAAAGACAATGGCTAAACCGAGCGCTGCAATCAGCAAAACGGCACCAATACTAATGCCGTTAAAAATCCCTTCAATAAGCAGTTGCATGATGGTTGTGCTTCGCTTCGGAGTCCAACGGTTTTCGGGTTTCGGCATTCCCCAATCGAGTCAGTAGGGGCGTGCCGGAGTGCGATCGCCCTTACTGGGTTTTTCGGTCTAAGCGTCAAGCTTGAATTTGCCGCCTTTATTGCGATCTGACCAATCGCAAGCAAATCCTTTCGTATCTGCCACAAATTGATTCCAAGGCAGCGGATCGACTGCACCATCGGTTGAAGAGATGATTTCAAATAAACCATCATCGCGAACTTCACCAATTCTGACCACCTTAGAAATGTGGTGATTGGGGTTCATGGTGACTCGACCTTCCGGCGCGTCAAAGCTTAAGCCGTAAGCCGCCATCCGGACTTTTTCTAGATCGTCAGCCGTTCCCGCTTTTTCGACCGCTTGCTTCCACAGGTACACGGCAATGTAAGCTGCTTCCATTGGGTCGTTGGTGACGCGGTTGCTACCATATTTCGCTTTGAAAGCTTCTACAAACTTTTGGTTAGCAGGCGTATCTACGGTTTGGAAATAGTTCCAAGCGGCGTAATGACCCTTTAAGTATTCCACGCCAATCGCTTTGACTTCTTCTTCGGCAATACTGACCGACATCACCGGATAGCGGTCTGGGCCTAAACCCGCCCCTTGCATTTGTTTGAAGAATGCCACATTACTATCCCCGTTCAGCGTATTGTAAATCACGCCGCCGTTGGGCAGAGCTTGCCGAATTTTGGTGATAATCGGGGTCACTTCGGTGTTACCGAGGGGAAGATAATCTTCACCCACTACGGTGCCACCTTTTGCCTCAAGTTGGGCTTTGATAATGGTGTTGGCTGTGCGGGGGAAAACGTAGTCCGAGCCAACTAAGAAAAATTCTCTACCCTTATTTTCTAATAACCAATCCACTGAGGGTTCAATTTGCTGGTTGGGAGCAGCCCCCGTGTAAAAGATATTGTTAGAACACTCTTGTCCCTCGTATTGGACGGGGTACCAAAGCATGTGCTGCTTATCTTCAAAAACCGGTAAAACTGCTTTGCGACTTGCAGAAGTCCAACAACCAAAGATTGTGACCACGCGGTCTTGATCGATCAGCTTTCTTGCTTTTTCCGCAAAGGTGGGCCAGTCAGACGCGCCATCTTCCACAACGGCTTGAATTTGCTTGCCTAAAACGCCTCCCGCTTGGTTGATTTCTTCAATTGCCAGTTGTTCGGCATCGACAACGCTCTTTTCACTAATTGCCATTGTGCCGCTTAACGAGTGCAGGATACCCACTTTGATGGTATCGCCACTTGCTGCACTGGTCGTTGTTGCGGTGGGGCTGCCTGCTACGTTGGCGTCTGTTGTAGTGGTGTTGCCGCAAGCCTTCAGCAGGACGCTAGTGCCTAAAGTTGCAGACCCATAGAGAAGAAATTTACGCCGACCCAGTCGCCTTGTCATGCCGCCTACATTCTCCTTATTGATTTAGCCAGATTCAAAAACAATCAGAGTGTGATATTAGGCGCTGAATTAGCAAGAAATTGTATCTTACGATACTAAACCTGGGTGCGAGGGTGTAGAGATTCTTGAGTTTATCTTAAGTTACACAAAGCTGTTGGAGGCGATCGCACCCAAGGCGATTTAAGGCGTATCCCTCCCCCTCTCTATCGATAGCCCTTTACGGCGCTGGCAGGCGCAAACCGCCTAGTACGCTAGGATTGCAACATTGTAAATAATCGCCCGTATTTTGTAACGTTTGTTGTAACTTCGGCACCTCATATCCCCCACGATTGGACAGCACCTGAATCGGAGCGAATCTGGCCGTAAAATCGACAGTTGGTGTTGCGATCGCGCTGAGATAATCATGCTAGAAAAAGGTTCGGGTGAAGTCGGGCGGGTGGTTGATGGGTTGTATGCGGTGTTGTTACCTATCCATCGTCTTTTTTTAAGCCTGTACTTCAGTCAAATATGGATTGAAGGCTTGGAAAACTTACCCGATACGGGACCTGTGGTTTTAGCGCCCAAACATTACAGCCGTTGGGACCCGTTAGCGATCGCACTGCTGAGTATAGAACCGCTTTATTTTATGACCAATGCTAATCAGTTCTCTGGGGTGCAAGGCTGGTTTATTCAGCGGCTAGGGGCGTTTCCGGTGGAATTAAACCGTCCTTCCCTCTCCAGCTTGCGTTGCGCGGTGGAACTCTTACAGCAAGGTAAAAAACTGGTTTTGTTTCCCGAAGGGGGTATTGTGCGCGATCGCTTGTTGCGATCGCTAAAACCAGGGCTGGCGCGCTTGCTGCTTCAGGCGGAGGCTAAACGGCCGCCAGGTGAGCCGATCCCGGTTGTCCCCATTGCCATTCATTATCAGCCCAATGCCCGATTTCGCGCTCAAGTTCGCCTCTCTATTCAACCGCCTCTCTATGCGAAGGATTACCAGCAGGCAACGGATAAGGAAACGGCGATCGCCCTCACCCAGGCGTTAGAAGAGTCCCTCATCAAAGGATTGCAAGCCCTACAACAGCTATAGCTCAATTTTCGGTCATCGAAATTTGCTCGACAATGGCGATCCGTTTTTTTGCCACAGCCCACAATAGGCGGTTGATGGCCGTTTTTTCTTCCTCTGATAGGGAATCATCGTCTAGCAAAGCGGCGAGGAGTCCATATCGATCGGCGGTGGTGATGTAGCCTTGGGCGCTAACTTGAGCAAACAGATCGGCTAAAGCGGTGGGTAACAAATCTAATTGAGTCATACTACGCAATCCATCTTGATCTCTAATATCCGTAAAAACCGAAGGATGGTCTGCGATCGCATCCCCACATCTCCTGCGATCGCGATCGGGCAACGAGGTGATTTGTCTCAATACTTTTTGCGATCGCGATCGCAAAAAGCGGTAAAATGAATCTAGAATCAAGCAAATCCGTAAAAATACCCTTGCGGATTGAGCCGAGATTCGTTCTGGCGATCGCTAAGGCTCGTTAACTAGACTTCATACTTTCTGAGGTTCGACCCGATCGATCTTTCCGTGCATCTACTGATTTAATCTTTCATTTCAGCATAGCGATCGCCGATTAGTTCCTGAATTTTACTTTCAGCGTTTTATATTTGTTACCGGAACATCCTCCAAAATACCGCAATTGTACTTATAAAAGTTTCTCGAAGGGTCTAACCTCAGAAACTTTACGGAACAGTTCCCTCGATTGAATTTGCGGAGTTACCCCCTATGGAATCCCTCGCCTTCTGTTACGCAGCGCTTTCTTACTTTGAAGAACCGCTTAAAACCATTGCCTCCCATTCTCGGATCGCTGCCACAACTCAGCCCCAGACAAACGCTAGAACCAATCTAGAGACAACAACGTTAACCGCCTCAGCAATGGGTTGGTTTTCCTACCTTTGAGATCTTGCCCCCGGTGCCAGAAACCGGGTTTCTCGACGAAAATTGAGTCATTGGCAAGAAACCCGGTTTCTCAGGTCTTACTCAGGATGATGCAAGATCTGAGGTAGGGCAAGTTTCGCTTTGTCATCTCCTGGCGTCGGTTGTTTATTCCCCCAGGCACATGGCACTGCTTGCCAAAAAATAAGTTCTCCAGCCAACCCCTCAGCCATCAGGCTACAGTTAGAGTAACAAAGAGGATCGGGGGGCAGTTGCCAACTTGCCACAATCTCTACACCAGCCTCCATCGATCCGGGTACCCTGTTTATGGGAAATTCCCCTTAACTTGCTGGCATACCGATACACTTGTGCTAGCTGCTTCTAGTGTTGCTCAGGTGAAAATTCTCTAACTCCCATCGCCCTAGGGAGAAGAGTTGGGGGCGATCGCAACATCCCCCTCCAGGATGGGATCGTCTGTTCAATTTCTCAATGCTTGGAACCCTTGAGGGGGTTCGATTTTGCAATGAGTTTATAATCTTTAAGGTAGAATTTAAGAAAAAAACCTCAATAACACTTTGATAGAATTTGCGATCGCATTTGTAGCGATCGGCTAGCGGTTTGTCAAAAAGAGAGATAAGCTATATAAGCTGAGGCAGCAAAAGTTTTAATTTGCCCGTTTTCTCATCTAATTAATATTTTTTTATAAACCAAAGCAAACTTAAAATTAACATTTACTGAGTTCAATAAATATATCTTAAGCACCTCACTATTTCAAATCAATATGAACAACAATTCCGAAAGAAACATTATTCTAATTGTTGACGATCATCAAACCAACCTCAATCTTCTATTTCAGTTGCTGCGAAATGTTGGATTTAAAGTCTTAATTTCAATGGATGGAGAGAGCGCAATTGAGCAAACCTATTATGCTCAACCTGACTTAATCCTCTTAGATGTAATGATGCCAGGAATTGATGGTTTTGAAACCTGTAGGCAAATCAAAAGCAATCCCTCTACTTGCGATATTCCCATTATTTTTATGACTGCCCTTTCCGATACTGAAAATAAAGTCAAAGGCTTTCAATACGGGGCTGTTGATTATATTACTAAACCATTTCAATACGAAGAAGTCATCAGTCGCGTTCAAACCCATATCACAATGCAGAAGCTGCGACAAAGCTTGAAAGAAAAAAACCAAGAACTGAGCGATCTCAATAATAATTTAGAGCGACTAGTTGAACAAAAAACCAGAGAACTCAATCAACGAGAAAAAGCCGCAATTGTTGGTCGTTTAACCCAGGGAATGGTACATAATCTTAAAAATCCAATTCAAACGATTCAAACCTGTACAGATTTAATAGAAATTCACGCTTCAAAGCTTGAAGAAGAAATCGTTATAGAATGCGTCAACTATATTAATGTGGCAGTCAAAAATATTAATCAAATCATGGATAACCTAATGACGAAAAGCCGTAGCGAGCAATATGAAGAGCGAGTTCCAGTCAATCTTAATCTATTGTTGCAGCGCGAATTAAAGTTACTAGAAGCCAATCTTCACTTTAAACATCAAATCAGAAAAACTTACAGTTTTGATGAAACCTTGCCTAGCATTCCCCTCATTGATTCTCATATTTCTCAAATTTTTCATAATTTAATTAATAATGCAATTGACTCTATGTGGCAGAAAAATTGCAAGGAATTAAAAATCTCTACGCAACAAGATACTGAGAAAATTTATTTAGAAATTCAAGATAGCGGCTGTGGAATTGCCCCAGAAAATCTTTCAAAAATATTCGATCCCTTTTATACATCTAAACCCATCAAAGATAGAGCCATAGGAGATGAGCCAACCGGAACCGGATTAGGACTTTATACTTGCTTGGAACTTTTGCGCCCTTTTCAAGGGGAAATTACCGTTAAAAGCGAACTCAACCAAGGCAGCACCTTTATTGTAATTTTGCCTAAACCTAGTTCGCTAGAATCCTCTTAAATGGAGAGATTGCATCCTTTTAGATTGAGCTTGCCAGCTTCCCCAAAATAACGGTAAGTTGCTCTAGAACCTGAATTCTAAGTTTAATACCCTAATGATGAATCAATCGATGCTTGGTGTTGCAGTTGTGGGAACTGGGTTTGGACAAAAAGTTCATATTCCTGGCTTGCAAGCTGCCAAAGGAACGCAAGTCGTTGCTGTTTACCATCGCGATATCGATCGAGCAACCCAAATTGCCAAAATGCACAACATTCCCTATGCTGGCGATAACCTAACGGAACTGTTACAGCTTGAAGAAGTTGAGGCTGTCAGCATCTCAACGCCACCTTTTTTGCACTACGAGATGGCAAAGGCTGCGATTGAAGCCAAAAAACATTTATTATTGGAAAAACCGACAGCTTTAACTGCCCAAGAAGCCAAAGCCCTCTATCATCTAGCTCAGGATCGCACAGTTGCCGCCACAATGGATTTTGAGTTTCGCTTTGTTCCCCACTGGCAACGCTTTAAAGAGCTATTGGATGATGGCTATGTTGGCAATAAGCGACTCATTAAGATTGATTGGTTAGTCTCTAGTCGGGCTGATGCCAGTCGTCCTTGGAATTGGTATGCTCAAAAAGCAATGGGCGGTGGGGCTTTAGGGGCTGTTGGTTCTCATGCGTTTGACTATATTTATTGGCTATTCGGAGAGGTACGGCAAGTTATGGGCAAACTTAGCACAGCCATTCCCCAACGCCCCGATCCGCAAACCGGAGAACTCAAGCCTGTAGATGCCGATGATACCTGTTTAATTTTATTGGAATTAGCAGATGGCACGCCCTGCCAACTGTGCATTAGTTCGGTTGCGTATAATGGGCGCGGGCATTGGGTGGAAGTGTATGGCGATCGCGCTACCCTAATCTTAGGCAGCAGCAATCAAAAAGACTACGTGCATGGCTTTAGCTTGCAAGGAGGACTTGCAGGCGAACCATTAGCCGAACTCGAAATTCCCCAGCGCCTTGCTTTTTCCCAAACCTTTGAGGATGGAAGAATTGCACCGTTTGTGCGCGTTGTCGAAAATTGGTGCAAGGCAATTACCACCCAGACGCCAGTCACGCCTTCTTTGAAAGAGGGGGTTTACTCGCAATTATTAATGGATTTAACCCATCAATCCCATCAGTCCAATCAAGCAGTAGAAGTTCCCTCTCTCGTCGATTTTTTAGCCTAATTT
The DNA here is from genome assembly GCF_001746915.1 of Desertifilum tharense IPPAS B-1220. NCBI lineage: Bacteria > Bacillati > Cyanobacteriota > Cyanophyceae > Desertifilales > Desertifilaceae > Desertifilum > Desertifilum tharense. Next base: position 83,513 of record NZ_MJGC01000066.1, on the reverse strand, counting down.
AAGCAAACTGCAACTCATTGCCCGTCAATTCGTAATTGAACTGGCGGGCATTCGGCTATCTTAACCGAAATCAGCACGAGCGTTGAGCTGCTCTTAATATCGGCTTAACAGTAACAACTTAGTTTAGTTGCTAAGTGTCAATCAATGATTTAAGCCTGCATTTAATAGCCCCAATGCCAGGTTGGAGAGCGATCGCAATTCATGAAGATTCAGCAATCTAGACAGGGTTTTGCGCCATGTTCGATCGGCCCTCAATTCGATCGTGCGAAATCAACCGCACAGCAGGTTTACTGTTCCGCAGTGAGGATGGATGGAAAACATGGGAATAATTAACGGTACCGCCAGCAATGATATCTTGACCGGAACGGCAAACGCCGATCGCATTTTTGGGTTAGCTGGGAGCGATCGCATCTTTGGACTCCCCGGAGATGATATCCTTTACGGCAATCAGGGCAACGATACCCTCTACGGCAATCAAGGCAACGATACCCTCTACGGCGGTAAAGATAACGATGTCCTCTACGGCGGCAAAGGCAACGATGTCCTCTTTGGCGATGATGGCAACGATGTCCTCTACGGCAATACTGGAAACAACACCCTCACCGGGGGGGCAGGCCGCGATCTGTTTGTCATCGGTCAAGGCACCAGCACCATCACCGACTTTAACCCAGCCCAAGACCGGATTGGACTGTCCCAAGGCTTAACCTTTAGCCAACTTAACCTAATTCAAGGCAGCGGCGAAACCCGAATTGAAGGGGGGGGAACAACCCTCGCCATTCTCCAAGGTATCCAAAGCACCCAACTGAGTGCGGCGAACTTTACCACCAACCTCAACCCCCTGGAGACTGCACCCCCCGCGCCAGCCCCTCCAATTGTTCCTCCCGTGCGTCCGCCCCTCGCGCCGCCAAGCCCAACCCCAACCCCCGGCTTTACCTTACAAATCTTGCACGCAGCCGACCAAGAAGCCGGACTCCCTGCCATTGCCGATGCGGTTAACTTCTCAGCCGTCTTCAACGCTTTAGCGAGTGAGTTTCCCAACACCCTTAAACTCACCTCCGGGGACGTATACATTCCCGGCCCCTTCCTGCAAGCCAGTGCAGAGATTTATGGCGAACCGGGCATTGGCGATATTTTAATTAACAATGCCCTAGGCTTTCAAGCGGCGGCCTTCGGAAACCATGAATTTGACCTGGGGACGGGGGTTGTTGCGACGCTGATTAAACCCAACTCTGCGATCGCAGGCGCAGGCATTGGTGCGGGTGGCTATCGAGGCACCGCCTTCCCCTACCTGAGTGCAAACCTCAACTTTGAACCCGATACCAACCTCGCAGATTTAGTGGTTCCCGACGGACAAGCCCCGAAACCCAATAGTATTGCCCGCAGCGTTGTTCTAGAAGTGGGTGGGGAACGGATCGGCGTAGTGGGGGCAACTACACCCACCTTGCGAACCATCTCTTCGCCGGGAAATGTGGGAATTTTACCGCCCAACCCCACCGATATTGCCGCCCTAGCTGCGGAAATTCAAACTAGCGTTGACGCCCTAACCGCCACGGGCATTAACAAGGTGGTGTTACTGGCGCACATGCAGCAAATTAGCATTGAACGGCAGTTAGCCCAACTCCTCCGGGGCGTGGATGTAGTCATTGCGGGCGGTTCTAATACCATTTTGGCGAATCCTGACGATCCGCTCAGGGCTGGAGATACGGCGGCGGGGCCCTATCCCCAACGCTTCACCTCTGCGAGTGGCGAACCTGTGGTTCTGGTGAATACCGATGGCAATTACCGCTATGTGGGCCGCCTGGTAGCAGAGTTTGATGACAACGGCATCATTACCAATATCCTTGATGCCAGCGGGGCCTATGCGACCGATAGCGCTGGGGTCAACCGCGCCTATGGTCGAACGGTGAATCCTAGGGAGGTTGCCGATCCGATCGTGGTTGAGGTGGTTGATGCGATCGCCGATGTTGTTTTAGAAAAAGATGGAAATCTGTTTGGACAGACTGAGGTCTTTCTGGAAGGGCGACGCAGTGCAGTTAGAACCCAGGAAACCAACTTGGGGAATCTCACAGCCGATGCCAACCTGTTTATTGCTCAACAATACGACCCGACAACGGTTGTTTCTCTCAAAAATGGCGGCGGCATTCGCGATAATATCGGCACGGCTTTAGTCCCGGCGGGAGGGACTGGCGAACCCGTGCTTTTGCCTCCCGTCGCCAACCCTCTGGTCAATAAGGCGGAAGGCGATATTTCTCAACTCGATATTGAGAATGCCCTGCGCTTTAATAATGCCCTATCGCTGGTGACGGTGACGGCGGCCGGTTTGAAGCAAATTATCGAACATGGCGTGGGTGCTGCGGCCCCAGGTGCAACTCCCGGCAGTTTCCCGCAAGTTGGAGGGATGTCTTTTAGCTTCGATGCGACCCAACCCGCAGGGCAGAGAATTCGCAATCTCGTTATTTTAGATGCCGATGGCGCAGTAGCGGATGTGGTGGTGGAAAATGGCACTGTCCAGGGAGATGAAAATCGCCCGATCCGCATGGTGACGTTGAGCTTTTTGGCGGGCGGAGGGGATGGTTATCCGTTTGCCTCTTTAGCGAGCGATCGCATAGACTTGGCTGACCAACCCATCCCTACAGGCGGCGTCAATGTCGCCACGTTTGCCAACAGCGGCACGGAACAGGATGCGTTAGCGGAGTATTTAGCCGCCACTTATCCCATTAATAGCGGTTCTGCTTTTGCGATCGCGGAGGTTCAGCCAGCATTAGATTTGCGAATTCAAAATTTGCAATTCCGCCAGGATACGGTGCTGCAAGGCCTGTCTATGCCGCTGTTTAATCTCATCCCTAGCGGGGTTGGAGCCAATGTGCTGGCGGGGACTGCGGGTGCCGATGCGTTTGTCTATACGAATCTCAACCAAGCGGGCGATACGATTAATAACTTTAACCCGGCGAATGATATTTTTCGCTTCTCGGCTGCCGGGTTTCCGGGTCTAACGGCTGGGGTGACACCAACCCTAACGTTGGGACAAACGCCTGTGGGGAATACCGCCCAATTCCTCTATAACAATGGCGTTCTCAGCTTCGATCCCGATGGCGTCGGGTCAACTCCAGCAACGGCGATCGCAACTTTAGCCGGTTCGCCGTCTTTGAGTGCGAATGTGCTAGTTGCAATCTAATCTAGACCAAAACTCCCACTAGATGCCGTTGTGTAGTGGGAGTTATTCTTAAAGCCTCTTAGGTTCTACTGCAAAGGTTGTCTGACGAATGCATGAGAAATCTTGGAGTGGGTGTTAGCGAGAGGTTGAAGTCACAAGGGTATCTGAAAGTTTCATAAAATAGGCGGCTGGAACCGTAGCCAGATCGCTTCTTTGTTTTAGGGTGGGTTGAAGTAAGTTTTGCAAACGATGGGTTGTTAAAGGTTCATGATCTAATGCGGGCATTTCTTGGTGGCAGTCGCAGCAGAACCAATAAATTTTGCCCGACCTAAAGTGCCGCAACAAGGAACTGGAACAGCAAGGGCAAGTATGGTAAACCATATTTTAAACTCCTTCATCAATCGTTAAATTAAAGGGGGCTTGAGAATCTTAAGGGTGATATAAAGTTGAGCTTCAAACAAGGAATCTTTGATAATTTAAACGCTAAAAGATAAATCTGAGGAAAATCTGAGGATTTTCTGTTTCTTTAAATATCTTTATTTTAATCAGCCAAAAGGAATAGAGGATAAAAAACAGTTGGGGATCAATCTTAACCGCGTAAAGAATGCAGATCCCTAGGGCGATCGCTACCTACGGAGATATTTTTTAGCATCGTAGGATACATTTTTTTCTGAACAGATCGCCCCTGAATATATCGACCTTTATTCTTGCGCGCCTGCCGCTTTCAGCAAGTTCGCCACCTGGGGATAGTCATTAAACTCAGCAAACATCAACGCTGAATAGCCGCCTTGGTTTTTGGCATTGGGATCGGCCCCATGCGCGAGTAAAACCTGGACAACCTCTAAATGTCCGCGATGGGCTGCCCACATTAAAGCCGTCGCCCCAGAACTATCGCGCAGGTTGACCTTTGCCCCAGCCTCAAGCAAGAGTTGCACCAGGGTCAACTCGTCGCGATCGGCCGCTTTCATCAAAGGCGTTTTGCCCTTTTCATCCACGACATTCGGATCTGCACCCGCTGCCAGCAAAAGTTGTAAGGTTTCTAAATGACCTTGTAAAGCCGTTAGCATCAGGGGAGACTGCCCCAAATTTTTCACATTCGGATTCACTCCAGCTTGCAATAACGCCGCCACAACCTCCCCATGACCCTGAAGGGCGGCTAATAATAGGGGCGTGTCGCCTAACGCGTTGGGCATATTGGCATTCGCGCCGCGACTCACCAAGGCTTGGACAGCGGCTAAGTGTCCCTCGATCGCCGCTAAATTGAGGGCCGTATCGCCAGAGCGATCGCGTAAATTCGGATCGGCCCCGCGATCGAGCAATTGCCCAACCAGTGCGGCATTGCCATTTGCAGCGGCAGCCATTAACGGCGTGCTACCCTCCCCATTCGCCGGGTTAGGATCTGCCCCCGCATCCAGAAGAATAGATGCGATCGCCTCCTCATCCGCATCCACCGCCAGCAGCAACGCCGTCTCGCCCTCGCTATCGGTCGCATTCACCGCCACCCCTGCCGCCAGGAATAACTGGACTAACGCCCCATTTCCCCGTTCTACCGCCGCCATTAACAGCGTCTTCTCCTCCGGTAGCCGCACCGACGGATCGGCCCCCGCTTCCAGCAAGGACTGCACCAGAGGCGCAATAGACTCATCGCGGCCTTGGCTAACCGCAACACTTAAGGCCGTATCGCCATCCTTATCCTGAATATTCGCATTCGCCCCCGCTGCCAATAGCAAGCGCACCGTATATAAATGACCGTGATAGCAAGCAATCATTAATGCCGTACTGCCATCATCATTGGTCAGATCGAGAGTAGCACCCGCCGCCATTAAACTGCGAAGGGCGTCGCGGCGATCGCTCGCAGCCGCCAACATCAAAGCCGTTACCCCAAACTGGCGGCGCACTTGGTTAACCTCTGCCCCCGCCTCCAGCAGTTGGCGGACAATCTCGGTATAGCCCTTTTGGGCCGCAAACATTAACGCCGTCGTCCCTTCGCGATCGGTAGCGTTAACATCCAGTCCTTGAGCCAGTAGAGTCTGTACTTGGCGGATCTGACCATTTTTCGCAGCGCGAATTAGAGCGAGTTCTGGGCTTGCCGTCATTGGTTTTCCTTTATGGAGCCTCCCGTCTGCTAGGCTACCCCGGTATACATCAGTCTTCTCGTTTTGTTCTACAAGATTTCAATTCACCCTAGTCCCCTTACAAACAGGGGATCTCAGCTAAATTTGGGATTCAGACACCAGAGGTGTATACGCGGTAGCGCTGGCTCGGAGAGGGGATCAAATTCCAGCATTTTCCCATAGGATTGCTCGTCTCCGGGCAAAATTCTCCGAGACCGGCGAGGACAAACCTTATAATAACTTTAAGTTTTATGAACCCCGTGCCATCCTAGAGGAGAAACCCATGAGCTTCGAGATCCCCGAATCTGTAAAGGTTTGGAGTCAATTTTTCCATCCCATCTTTATGTGGGTTGTACTCGCATTATCTGTTTACGCCCTATATCTCGGTATCAAGATTCAACAAACGCGGGCGGCTGAAGGCGAAGCCAAAAAAGAGTTGATCAAAGGTCGTTTTAACGTTAGACATTACCAACTCGGTTCGATCCTGCTCGCCTTCATGGTAACGGGGGCCTTGGGGGGCATGGCCGTCACCTATATCAACAACGGTAAACTCTTCGTTGGCCCCCACTTACTCGCCGGATTGGGTATTGTAGGATTATTTTCAATCTCGGCTGCCCTGTCGCCTTTTATGCAAAAGGGCAAAGACTGGGCGCGTTTTACCCACATCACCATCAACCTGATTGTCTTAGGCTTATTTGCATGGCAAGCAGTCACGGGCGTACAGATTGTTCAGCGCATTATTGAAAAAATGGCTTAACTTTTCCGCGTTTAGGAGGAGCAATGATTCTGCTCCTCCTCAATTTTTAAACCGCAACGCGCGGTAAGCGATGCTTAAAGCTGCACAGAATTTCCCAGGAAATGGTTCCTAAAGTCTCGGCCCAATCATCAGCCGAAATCGACTGGCTACCATCTGTCCCCAACAGCGTCACCACTTCACCCACCTGTAAATCGGGGATAGAACTGACATTGAGCATCATCTGATCCATTGTAATCGCGCCAACTTGGGGGACGCGCTGACCGCGAATCAAGACTTGCAGCTTGTTCGAGAGGTTGCGGGGAACGCCATCAGCATAACCAATGCCAATGACGGCTAGGCGCAGATCGCGATCGGCAATATATTGATAGCCATAGCTCACCCCGGTTCCGGCGGGAATGTCTTTAACCTGGGTAACGCGTGCTTTAACGCCCATGACAGGTTTGAGGTCAATTAACCCCTGACAATGGGGGGCCGGATATAACCCATAGGTGGCCAGACCCACGCGCACTAAATCGTAATGCAGGGCAGAATCGACTAAGGTGGCGGCAGAGTTAGCGAAATGGAGTTTGGGTAAGGGAATACCGGCGGCTTCAATAGTCCGAATTGCCTGCTGAAAGCGCTGGTGCTGTTGTTCCATGACGCGCGTATCGGGGCTGTCGGCGGTGGCGAGATGGGAATAAATACTTTGAATATCGAGGTTGGGTAGGTGGCGCACCAGTTGCACAAATTCAGCCGCATCTTGCCACATTGTCCCTAAGCGAGACATCCCGGTATCGAGTTTGAGGTGAACCGGGAGGGTTTGCCCCATTTCCTTTAAGGTTTCGGCAAAGATTAGGGCTTGTTTAGAATTGCAAATGGTGGGCTGAAGTTGCCAATAGGCGATCGCTCTCACCTGTTCGGGGCTATGGACGGCCCCTAATAATAAGATCGGGGCTTGAATTCCGGCCGCCCGTAACTCAATGCCTTCGGGTATCGTCGCTACCCCCAGCCAGTTCGCCCCAGCATTTAAGGCAGTCTGCGCCACGCTGACAGCCCCATGTCCGTAAGCATCGGCTTTGACGACGGCCATCAACTGAGTTTTTGCAGCAAGCTGGCGTTTGAGTTGACGCACGTTATGGGTTAAGGCGTTCAAGTCAATTTCTACCCAAGCCCTTTGACAAAGCCAGTCTGTAGAGGATTCGCAACCCATTGAGGGTAGAGTTGGATACCCGCTTGGCTGTTTGACCCTTGGGGTTTGTTCCCAGCTCAACATAACCATTCACTCCTTACACCACACGAAATTGACACGCAGCGCTGTCAAGTTTATCCAGCAGTGTATCGGGGCTTCCGGATTTAGACAACTCTCTTGGGGGGGCCAAAACCAGACTGGGATCTACCTGCCCAATGCTGGAATGGCTGTGCTAATCTTATGGAAAATCTTTACTTTGAAATCATCATCAAATGAGCAAGGTTCTGGTGCTGAACGCCTCTTACGAACCGCTCAATATCACAACTTGGCGGCGAGCGGTTGTCTTATTAATCAAGGGCAAAGCTGAACAGGTAGAGCATAATGGCAAATACCTCTACTCTGAGTTTCCCCTGCCAACTGTGATTCGGCTGAGGCAATATATCCGGGTTCCCTATAAGGACATTCCCCTAACCCGACGAAATATCCTCCACCGAGATGGGCACTCTTGTCAATACTGCGGCTATACCGGAGACGAGTTAACCCTCGATCACGTCATGCCGCGATCGCGTCGAGGCGGCGATAGCTGGGAAAATATCGTCACGGCTTGCGTGCGCTGCAATATCAAAAAGGGCAACCGAACGCCAGAGGAAGCCAATATGAGGTTGCGTCACTCGCCCCGGAAGCCCTACAGCAGTCTTTACTTTGAAGTGACCCGACACTTAAAAAGTGGGACGCACCAAGAGTGGAAAAAGTACGTTATTGGGATTTAGCCCCCTGTCGTTGAGAGCGTCAGGGGGTTTTTACATAGGTTTAGGCGATCGCCTCACCGGGTTTACCCGGTCAATGGCTTGTGCTGTCAAGGTTACAGGCTATCAATGGGGCGATCGCTACCTCACTTGCTGCTCAGAATCAACCCGAAGACGGTGCAACTTTGCCTTTTTTTTGTCAAGATCGATAAAGAAGGGTAAAGACTAACACCGCCTTTGTGCTGAGGTCAGCAACCTGCCACCTTTGGACGGTGCCAAGTTTTTGAACTGCAATTTCTTCACCAAACGCCCAATCCAATGCAATCTCGACCGAGTTATGAATCCCCTGATGGTGCGAACGAGAGGACAAAGCCAACCTCAGTTATCGAGCATCCCGCGAAACCGTCGCTAGTGGGACATACCACAAACTTTATTCACCGATCGGTTACGCAAAAAGTGGAAAGCCTGCGGCAAACCTTAGAGCGTCATCGGGGAAATCGCCATTTGGCGATTATTCAAGACTGTCCCGACCCCGATGCTTTATCCTCAGCTTGGGCTTATAAACTGATTGCCCAAGAGTATGATATTCAGTGCGATATCGTCTATGCCGGAACCCTCAGCCACCAAGAAAATATTGCCTTGGTGAAGCTGACAAGCTTGCCCGTACAGCGTTGGACGCCTCAAGTCGCAAAAACAAAGGACTTATCCGTCTATCAGGGCTGTGTTTTTCTCGATAACCAAGGGACAACCAGCCAACTGACCGAACTGGTGCAAAAAATGGGCTTGCCCGTCGTCGTGGTGATTGACCATCACTCGCCGCAAACCGACTTAAAGCCAGAGTTTAGCGATATTCGTCCGGATATTCGGGCAACGGCGACCATTTTAACCCAATACTTGCAAGCCGGGTTGCTAGCGCTCGATAGTGCCAATAGCCAGCATGTTAAATGCGCCACCGCCCTGATACATGGGATTCGTTCCGATACCAATAGTTTGCGCCAAGCCCTAGAAGAAGACTTCCTCGCCGCCGCCTTTTTATCGCGATTTTACGACCCGCAGATGTTAGAGACGGTGCTGCAAGCCTCGCGTTCCAAGCGCGTCATGGAAGTGATCGAGCGATCGCTCAGAAACCGCCTCGTCCAGAATAACTTCTCCATCGCTGGCGTCGGCTATCTGCGCTACGACGATCGCGACGCTATTCCCCAAGCGGCTGACTTCCTCGTCACCGAAGAGAACGTGCATACCGCCGTCGTCTACGGTCTGGTTCACGACGAAGACGAAGACCTCGAAGTCGTTATCGGTTCCCTACGGACTAGCAAGCTGACCCTCGATCCCGACGAATTTATTAAGGAAGCCTTCGGACAAGATGCTCAAGGGCGCTTCTTTGGCGGCGGGCGATCGCAAGCAGGCGGCTTTGAGATTCCCCTCGGCTTTCTATCGGGTTCCAACGACAACCCCGAATACGCCAAACTCAAGTGGAACGTCTACGACACCCAAGTCAAACAAAAGCTCCTGCACTTGGTCAACCCCGATCAAAACTATCCCGACAGTGTAGACTAATCACGAGCGTTCAGTCGGGTCACTAACATGGAGCTTTATCTAATTCGTCATGGGATAGCCGCCGATCGCGAAGCCTACGAACGCGATCGCGACCGTCCCTTAACCGAAGAGGGGCGTAAAAAAACCCAAAAAGTTGCCAAACGCCTGCGATCGCTAGACCTAAACTTCGATCTAATCCTCACTAGCCCCCTGATCCGCGCCCGTCAAACCGCCGAAATCCTCCTCAGCCAGCACCTAGCCCCCCTGCTGCAAGAGTCCGAACACCTAGCCCCGGAAGGCGAACTCCAAGCTTGGTTAGCTTGGCTCAATTCCCAGGCCGCCCCCCAAGGCCAGCGCCTCGCCCTCGTCGGCCACCAGCCCAACTTAGGAGACTGGACAGAAACCCTGGTGTGGGGAACCCCCAAAGGCGCGATCGCCGTAAAAAAAGCCGGAGTCATCGGCCTTGAACTCCCCAACACCGACGCCCCCATCGGTCGCAGCACCCTATTTTGGCTATCGCCACCGCGTATGCTGCTGTCTTGAGTTCTTGACAGCCCCGTTTGAATTTTGAAGCATTCCAGCCCCTTCCCCAGCAGCATTCATTTGCTTGAGGAAAGTGTTTTTGATACCCTGATAACCAGTTCATTTCACCTCATCACAGGCAAACCACACAGCCATGTCCATCGTCTGCGAATTTAAGCCCGGACTCGAAGGAATACCCGCCAGCCAATCCAGCATCAGTTACGTCGATGGACAACAGGGTGTGCTGGAATATCGGGGAATTCCGATTGAGAAACTTGCGACCCATAGCACTTTTCTGGAAACCTCCTACCTGCTGATCTGGGGACAACTCCCCACAACCGCAGAACTTGCCGCCTTTGAACAAGAAATTCGGTATCATCGACGCATCAAATACCGCATTCGGGACATGATGAAATGCTTCCCCGAAAGCGGTCATCCGATGGACGCCCTGCAAGCTTCAGCCGCCGCTTTGGGACTCTTTTATTCGCGGCGGGCCTTAGATAACCCCGAATACATTCGGGCCGCTGTCGTCCGTCTAGTGGCAAAAATTCCGACAATGGTGGCCGCTTTCCAAATGATTCGCAAGGGGAACGACCCCATCCAACCCCGCGACGATCTCGACTATGCGGCCAACTTCCTATACATGCTCAACGAACGCGAACCCGACCCCCTCGCGGCCAAAGCATTTGATGTTAGCTTAACCCTCCATGCCGAACATACCATGAACGCTTCGACGTTCTCGGCGCGAGTCACCGCTTCTACGCTCACCGATCCTTACGCCGTCATTGCGTCGGCGGTGGGAACCCTGGGCGGGCCGTTGCATGGTGGGGCGAATGAAGAAGTGATCTCTATGCTTGAAGAGATTGGTTCGGTAGGCAACGTGCGAGCGTATGTAGAGCGCTGCATTCAAGAAAAATCGAAGATTATGGGATTTGGACATCGCGTCTATAAGGTGAAAGACCCCCGCGCGATTATTTTGCAAGACCTCGCCGAACAACTGTTTGCAAAGTTTGGCTCCGACAAATACTATGACATTGCCCTAGAACTAGAGCGAGTCGTCGAAGAGAAATTCGCCCACAAAGGGATTTATCCCAACGTTGATTTCTACTCCGGTCTGGTGTATCGCAAGATTGGTATTCCCACCGACTTGTACACGCCCGTATTTGCGATCGCGCGCGTCGCGGGCTGGCTGGCCCACTGGAAAGAACAACTCGCCGAAAACCGGATCTTCCGACCCACCCAAGTCTACATGGGCAACCACGATATGCCCTACATCCCCATCGAAGAGCGCTAAAACCCTACACAACTCTAACGATTGGATGCGCTGCGCGATCGCGCGATCGCATCCGATTTTGTGCGACCCATTGAGCAGACTCAATCCTACCCTGCACATTTACTGATTGACAAATCTCAGATTTGTCTCAAAACACAGTAAAAAAACTTTAAAATTTACAACAGAGCCGCGAACTATTGCTTGTCAGTAGAATCGGCACTGCTGAGAGCTTGGCATCTAGCCCAAGTGTGACCTTTCATATCATTCAAGTATGAATTCAGGAATTGACTTACAAGGAAGCTTTATCGATCTCCTCATGGGATTCGGTCTTCCCGCTAGCTTGGCAAAACTCCTTTGGATACCCCTGCCAATGGTGCTAATGCTGCTGGGAGCGACCGTTGGAGTCCTAGTGAGCGTATGGTTAGAACGGAAAATCTCTGCGGCCGCCCAACAGCGCATTGGCCCAGAATACATGGGCCCCTTTGGGTTTTTGGCCCCAGCAGCCGATGGCTTAAAGCTGGTATTTAAAGAAGACATTATCCCCGCTAAGTCAGATCCACTTCTCTTCACCTTGGGCCCGGCTCTAGTGGTTATCCCGGTCTTTTTGTCTTACTTAATTGTTCCCTTCGGGCAAAACTTGGTGATTACCGACTTGGGAATTGGCGTATTTTTGTGGATCGCCCTTTCCAGTATTGCCCCCATTGGCTTGCTGATGGCGGGTTACTCCTCCAACAATAAATACTCCTTGCTCGGAGGTCTCAGAGCCGCCGCTCAATCGATTAGCTACGAAATCCCCCTAGCGCTATCGGTTTTAGCCGTCGTCATGATGTCGAATTCCCTTAGCACCATTGATATTGTTAACCAACAATCGGGCTATGGGATTTTAGGCTGGAATATTTGGCGTCAACCCGTCGGCTTTATCATCTTTTGGATTGCAGCCTTAGCCGAATGCGAGCGCTTACCCTTTGACTTACCCGAAGCCGAAGAAGAACTCGTCGCCGGATATCAAACCGAGTATTCCGGGATGAAATTTGGCTTATTCTATGTCGGTTCCTACGTCAACTTAATCCTGTCGGCCCTCTTATTTGCCGTGATTTACCTGGGTGGGTGGGAATCTCCCATTCCAGTCGGCTTTTTGACCAACCTGATTGGAGTTAGCGAAACCACCCCTTGGTTGCAGGTCATTACCGCCAGCCTGGGGATCGTGATGGTGCTGTTCAAAGCTTACCTGCTGGTTTTCCTCGCCGTACTGCTGCGGTGGACAGTTCCCCGCGTTCGGATTGACCAACTTTTAGATTTGGGATGGAAATTCTTACTTCCCGTCTCGCTGGTTAACCTCTTGCTGACAGCCGGGTTAAAACTGGCCTTCCCGTTTGCTTTTGGCGGTTAATTAGCGAATCCTCTATTTTGTTCTCGCCAGGGAGACACCATGCTGAAATTCTTAAAACAAGTTACGGACTACACCAAAGGTGCGGTACAAGCTGCTCAATATATTGGACAAGGTTTAGCCGTTACCTTCGATCACATGCAACGGCGACCCGTTACGGTGCAATACCCCTATGAAAAGCTGATTCCCTCCGAACGCTATCGGGGACGAATTCACTTTGAATTTGACAAATGTATTGCTTGTGAAGTTTGCGTTCGCGTTTGTCCCATTAACTTACCCGTCGTGGATTGGGAATTTAACAAAGAAACCAAAAAGAAACAACTCAAGCATTACAGCATCGACTTTGGGGTTTGTATCTTCTGTGCTAACTGCATTGAGTATTGTCCGACCAACTGCTTATCGGCAACAGAAGAATACGAGCTATCGGCCTACGATCGCCATGAGTTGAATTACGATAACGTGGCAATGGGTCGGATTCCCTATAAAGTCACCAACGACCCGATGGTACAGCCGCTGCGCGAGTTTGCTTACCTACCCAAAGGCGTTGATAACCCGCATGAGGTGCCTCATACGGCTCCGCGTGCTGGGAAGCGGCCGGAAGAGATTTTAGAAGAAATGGAGAAAGCTAAGGGGTAATCGGGCCTGAATTCAGGTGCGAATCGCTCGTTAGCTGTTAGCAAAGGAAAAAGTTGTGAACTTAGCAGAAGGCGTTCAACTCGTTTCATTTGGCGTTTTGGCACTGATGATGATTAGTGCCGCGCTAGGCGTGGTGCTGTTGAGTAATATTGTTTACTCAGCCTTTTTACTGGGGGCCGTGTTTATTAGCATTGCTGGCATGTATATTTTGCTGAATGCTGGCTTTGTGGCGGCGGCTCAAGTGGTGATTTACGTCGGTGCTGTCAACGTCTTAATCTTGTTCGCGATTATGTTGGTGAACAAGCGCGAAGACTTTAAGGTGATACCAAGAGCTTGGATTCGGCAATTGTCTACGGCGGTGGTCTGTGCGGGCTTATTTGCCCTGTTGAGCGTCATGGTATTATCGACGCCGTGGAGCTATGCAACAGAGGTGATCGCCGGAGATGCAGCTACCGTTATCATCGGTCAGCATTTCTTTAGCGATTTTCTATTGCCCTTTGAGTTAGCCTCCGTCCTATTATTAATGGCGCTTGTGGGGGCGATTATTCTGGCGCGTCGCGAATTCCTACCGGATGATGTGCCAGCCGATGCCACCCAATCCCCGATTCTGACGTTACCGGAGCGTCCGCGCGATTTAATCGGAGCTAATACGGAGGGTTCGGATAGAAGCTAGCGCTTTCAGCAGTAGGCGCTGGGAAAACCCAAATCGGGAGTTTTCAATCTGGGACATTGACCTGCTGCCAATGTCCCTCTTGCTAAACAGAATGTCCGTTAAGCCTTAGAGGAATCATGGTTTTACAACTGCAATATTTTTTACTGTTGGCTGCGGCGCTGTTCTGTATTGGGATCTATGGTTTGATTACCAGTCGCAATGCGGTGCGCGTCTTGATGTCGATTGAGCTATTGTTGAATGCGGTCAATATCAATTTGATGGCATTTTCTAACTTTTTAGACTCCCTGGCGATTAAGGGTCAAGTGTTTGCCGTTTTTGTAATTACGATCGCGGCGGCTGAAGCGGCGGTGGGTTTGGCGATCGTGCTGGCCATTTACCGCAACCGCGATACGGTGGATATGGAGCAGTTTAACCTGCTGAAGTGGTGAACGATAAGTTTAAGTAGGGTAAGAGTTTACCCTACTTGCTGGTTCTTGTCTTTTGAACTGTGGCTAGAAACGTTAGGACACAGTACACTATCCAAATACTCGCCTAAAGTCAGTTTTAACTCAGCACTCTTTTTGCTGTGGATCTCAAACAAGTTATTATTGCTCATAAAGCAGGTGACAGTGATAGTCGGCGCTGGGCTGAAAAATGTGCCAGACAGCTTGAAAGCCGCAATTGTCGCGTGTTGCTCGGTCCTAGCGGCCCCAAGGATAATCCTTATCCGGTCTTTTTATCTTCTGTCACCGAAAGGATCGATTTAGCGTTGGTTTTGGGGGGAGATGGGACAGCATTAGCGGCGGCGAGACATTTAGCCGCCGATGGTATCCCTATTTTGGCGGTGAATATTGGCGGAACGTTGGGCTTTTTAACCGAGTCCATTGAGATGTTTAGCGACACCGAACGGGTTTGGGATCGGCTATCGGAAGACCGTTATGCGGTGCAACGGCGAATGATGCTGAGTGCGACGGTGTTTGATGGCGATCGCCGCGACGCTGAACCCCAGAGCGATCGCTTCCTCGCGTTGAATGATATGTGCGTTAAACCCGCCTCTGCCGATCGGATGATTACCTCCATTTTGGAAATGGAAATTGATGGGGAAGTCGTCGATCAATATCAAGGGGATGGCTTAATTGTTTCGACGCCAACGGGTTCGACTTGTTACAACGTTTCCGCCAACGGGCCGATCGTACATTCTGGGATGGAGGCGATCGCAGTTACGCCTATTTGTCCTTTAAGTTTAGCCAGCCGTCCGATTATTCTCCCTTCCGGTTGCGTGGTGAGTATTTGGCCGTTGGGAGATTACGAACTCAATACTAAATTGTGGACGGATGGAGTGATGGCGACTTCCATTTGGCCCGGACAGCGCGTTGATGTGAGAATGGCAGACTGTCAGGCCAAATTTATTATCTTGCGGGAAAACTATTCCTACTACCACACCCTCCGGGAAAAGCTGCAATGGGCGGGGGCAAGAATTCAGTATAGTAACAATCACCGCAATTAATTGTCTCCTTGGGGCGTAGGATAGCGTACCGGAATTTGAGTTTCTTGACTAACGCGATCGCCAAATGCCTTTAGGGTTTCCAAGCTAACAGGTTTGAGCGATCGCGTGGGGTATTCTCGATCGTCAAGCGTATGATTTCCCCGCGCGTCGAGTTGATGGGTTAGCGGTTTAGGGCGAGTGGGGGTATTCAGTTGAATCTCATCCGGTTGGATCTGTTGCATCAGGCGAATATACTCAGCTTGTTCGCGATCGCTCCAAGGCGATAGGATCATGGTTTGGATACCCAAGCGGCCGGTATAAATTTGCCGAAAAGAAGCCAGCGCCGCCCACAACGCCTCTAAATTCAAAGACTCCACAGGACGATTGATCCGGCGATAGCGATCGCCATCCACCGCATCCACTTTAACAGCGATTAAGTCAGCCAGGGCGAGTTCTGCTTTCACCTGCGGATCGGCAAGTAACGTCCCATTGGTGAGAACGCCCACGGGTTTATGCGTCATTTGCTTCACCATCACAATAATTTCACCCAAATTGCGGGCTAGGGTGGGTTCTCCGCTACCACTGAGCGTAATGATATCCACATCCCAGGGCGAAAAGACCGCGAGTTCCTGTTGAATTTGGGAGGTTGGCACAAAGAGATCGCGATCGCCCCTCATCTGTTCAATTTCGCCTAACTGACAATAGACGCAGTTAAACGAACAAGTAGACGTAGCGCCAATAGGATCGATACCCAGCGATCGCCCATAGCGCCAGGAAGTAACCGGACCGTAGACTGAGGTAAATGTGGAAGACACTGTTGTTTTGCACATCCCGTGCAGTAGAAGACACTATCGAGAGCGTTCAGATGGATTGTAGTGTTATCCAACAGGCGTCTCTAGCTTGATTATAGGCAACTGGACTCCGCCTCGGTGCGATCGCTATCCCACCTTAGACTCGACACTATTCGCAGGGTGAGGAATTTCGGTATTTAAGGGATTGTGGAAAAACGAGCCAGTTTGCGGAGGTAAGGTAGGATCGAGGATAATTTCTACCAAACTTTTGACGACCCCGGCGATCGGAATTGCTAAAATCACGCCCAGCAGTCCTCCTAACTTAGCACCCAACAACAGCGTCGCAAAAATAATCACCGGCGATAACCCCGTGAGATTCCCCATAATCCGAGGCGCGATCGCATTATCCTTGACTTGCTGAATGGCAACCGAAACAATCAAAACCTTGAGTGCTAGCCACCAATTAATAAACGAGACTAACACCACAACCGTCCCAATTCCTAGGGTTGCGCCAATAAAGGGGATAATCTCCATTGCCCCAATAAACACCGCAAATAGCAGAAAAAATGGCACCCGCAACGCCAAAAACGCCAGCGTCAGCGTCACCGCCATAAACAAACCCAGAAAGAATTGTCCAGAAATGAAGCGCTGCAAGTTCCGCTGAAGCGACTCGGTTAACCCGGAACGAATTTTAGGCGAGAAAAACCCCGTAATCCCCTGCCACAAGCGCTTGCCATCGAGCAGCATATAAAAAGAGATCACCAAAATCAGGATGAAGTCTAAAAACCAGTTAAAGGTTCCCACCACTAAACTTACCCCTTTACTGACTCCGCGCGTGGCAATGACTTCGACCTGAGCCTGAATTTTTGCCAGAATTTGCTGGGCGATGACGCGCACGTCAAAGGGTAAGTTATGCTCGACACTCCAGAGTTGAAACGATTCTAACTGTTGTTGAGCAGAATCGAGAAAGTTGGGCAGATTGGCGATAAACTGTCTGCCTTGGTTAAACACGGGAGGAACTACCGTTAAGCCAAATAACAGCAAACCAATGCCCGCCATTAAGTAAACAATCGTCGCCGCTAGCGATCGCGGTAAGAAGGTTTTCTCTAATGCCGAAACCGGATAATTCAGCAAAAACGCAATCAAAGCAGCACTTAGGAGAATACTCACCAATTCCCCAACATAGCTTAAAGCTTTGAGCGTGACAGAAGCCGTAATGAGCAGTAATAACCAGGTAATCAGAAGTTGCTGAACGGGAGAAAACACTCGATTCATCAGTTGCTTGACAAGGCGGTTCTGCCCAGTAGTTTAACCTGAGTTGGAACTGAAAACGAGATTTTCCTAAGCTTTCATCGCTTCATTGCCCCATTCCGAGGGCTTCTGGCGGCAAGCCGTGCCGAAAGAACCCGCAGTGGGAGATAATAGATCGCCCAAGCGCAACAAATTTTGGCAGCCAGGAAACGAATTCACCGCGAACAACGACAAAGAAGGATGACTGATATTGTTGAACACCATGCTTAAGCCTTTGCCCCCAGATCGTTCGCATTCTTTGAAGGTACAGCGTTTAAAGCTGGCATTAGCTCTTTTAAGCAGCTTTTTTGTCTTAGAAATGACTGCGGCTCTGGGAACGGGTAGTTTATCCTTACTTGCAGATGCCGGTCATGTCTTATCAGATGTCGCCGCGCTGGGAATTACCTTTGCTGCCCTGTGGTGGACGCAAAAACACGCCGCCGCTGCCCCCAAATGTCCGATTCCGTCTGCGCGTTCCTTTTCTGCTGAAGCGATCGCCGCGTTAATCAACGGCTTGAGTTTAATGGCGATCGCCTTCTGGATCGGCACCGAAGCGATCGCCCGTTTAAGCGCCCCCGCCCCGGAAATTCCCGGAATTCCCATGTTACTGACTGCCTTAGTCGGCTTGCTGGTGAATAGTTGCAATATCTTTTGGCTGGGGGGTTGCGGCTGTCACGATCTCAACCTCAGAGGGGCGGTTTTGCATATCTTCGCCGATATTTGCGCCTCTTTGGGCGTGATTATAGCAGCGATCGCCGTTGTGCTGCTGCACTGGACTTGGGCAGATGGCGCAATTAGTCTCATCGTTTCCGGCTTGATCGTTCTGATTGCTCTACCCTTTTTATTTGAAAGTCTGCGTCAGCTATTATTCGGTATCCCTGCCAAAACCGAAAATTGCGATTGTGACAGAAGCACATCAGAAAAGCTTTTGTTCCCAACGCTTGAGGATCTGGTAAAGCAAAAATCCATCTGAATAGGGAAAGCTTTTACTTAATATCCATTACAAGTTGACTGGGTTCGCCGGGATAGAAATCCGGGTTTAAGATTTCCGCTAAAGGATAAGGACACTCATCCGGAAAAGTGCGTTGAGGAAGTTCAGTTTCTCCTACTGCTAATAAGAGCGCTTTGATATAAGCTTTGAGGAGCGATTCTTCGAGATCGGGTCTTAAACTAGGATTTTCTTCTAAGAGTTCAGATATCTCTAGGCGCTGAATTCGCAGGGGAGTTAACCAACTTCGACTG
Source organism: Desertifilum tharense IPPAS B-1220 (assembly GCF_001746915.1). Taxonomy (NCBI): domain Bacteria; kingdom Bacillati; phylum Cyanobacteriota; class Cyanophyceae; order Desertifilales; family Desertifilaceae; genus Desertifilum; species Desertifilum tharense. Next base: position 64,759 of record NZ_MJGC01000066.1, on the reverse strand, counting down.
CGTTTTTGGGGTTGATATTCCCACTTGAGTAAATGTCCAATGAGTACGCTAAGACGATTTCGGAGTTCTCGGCGTTGCTGCTTCCCCAACGATTCAATCTCCTCGAGTGACATCCTCCCACACCCAATCAGAGATTATGGTGTGGGCTTCCCAACATCACTGCTGGGCATTCCTAGTTCTTCCCTTACGGAGTTTCGCCTCTGACCTAGACAGAGTTTCCTCTGTCCCCGGCAGACCGACTGCATAGGCATTTTCTATTCCGCAGAGTCCCTGCGTACTCAGTTCTAAACCCCGCAATCTGATAACCTCAGATGCTGCATGATCTCTATGGGTTTCGTATCCACACTCACCACATCTGTGAACTCGTATTTGAAGTTCCTTCTTCCCTGTGTGCGTGTTGCACTTAGGGCAGGTTTGAGAGGTTCCGTCTGGGTTGACTCGGAGGAAGTAGATAAGATGTTTCTTGGCTACCCACTCCAACAGATTGAGGAACTGCCCAAAAGCGGCATCTAGAGTATGTTTTCTCAACATCCCCCTCGACATAGCTTTCAGGTTTAAGTCCTCAACAAATATCATCCCGATCCCAACTTTTGTACACAGATGGTTAGCCAGTTTGAACTGCCAGTCTTTACGAACGTTGGCGATGTGGTTATGGAATCTGGCAACACGGATACGAGCTTTTTCGCGGTTTTTAGAACCCGGCTTGGTTCTGGCATACTTGCGTTGCAGTAATTCCAACTCGCGATACAAGGATGTCAGAAATCGGGGTCTAGCAATAAACTCTCTATCCGAGGTTGTCAAGAATTTCTCTAATCCTAAATCGATACCGAGGGCATCTCCATGCGGTTGAGCCTCTGGTATCGCTACGTCAGACTCTATTGTCAGAACGACCTCCCACCTATCGGCTTTCCTCAATACCCGTGCTTGCTTGACGACAAACCCATCTGGGATAGGTCTGTGCAAGTTGATAGGTACCTTTCCAACTTTGGGTAAAGCAATCTGCCACCCGGTAATTGGGTTGGCTTTGAATTGAGGAAACAGCAGGGACTTCATCTGTCCAAACTTCTTGAAGCGGGGAAAGCCAAACCCTCTGTTTTGAAAATAGTTCCAAGCCTCGTGCAATCTACGGATTGTAGTTTGTAGAACTTGAGCCGGGGCTTCTCCCAACAAGGGGAATGCTTTCTTGGCTTTGGGAAGTGCGTTTTGTTGAATGTAGTAGGTCGGGAAGGGTTGGTCGGCTGGAATGATGTATTCTCGCTCCAGCGAACAATAATCTAAGCTACATTTACGCGAGTTTACCCAATCTTTGATTTCTCGCAAGGCGTAATTGTACACTTGGCGAGAGATTTCCAACCAATGCAGTATTGTCTGCTCTTGGGTGGCATCGGGATAAATTCGGTAGCGGTAGTTGACGATTAGAGTCATGAAGCTCATTCTAGCTCGAAGACATCGGTCTACAAACCTAGATGGGTTGCTGATTTGACCGGGGTTGACCGGATAAAATCAGCTTGGGGGATGTCCATGTTGTTACTGAGCTTGTCGAAGTATCCCCCGCTGACCCAGAGCGGGTTCAGACGGGGGACTTATTGCCTCCCCCAAACCCCCACCAAGAGTTAAATGGTCTAAATCGAGCTGATTCCATTGCTGTTTGCGGAGTAAAATCGCTTGATGTTGCGTCCAAGCGTAGAAATCCGTTTCGTAGAGGTTGGCTGGAGAATGCAGGTTCATGAGGGCGATACCGAGTGGTGGCGTACAATCTTTAAACCCCAACCTCGTCTAATAACGGTTGCATGGCTTCCCAGGTGAGTCCTTGTTGAATGTATTGAGGATTGTCGGGGATGTAGGGACTTTTTAGGCGGTCGATCGCGATAATTGTAGCGTTTTCGGGTAAAACGGGGACATCCGGATCGAAGGCGGTTGCTTGCATCAACGAACTAGAAAAGCCTTTGAAGATGGCAATTCGATCGGCTTGGGCTTCAATTTCAATGCTGACGAGTAGCACCTCTTGGGGGCGTTTAACCGTATATTGCTCTAAGCGCTGTCCGATGGAACGACTCATGAACTAATGGCGGAACGACCTTGTTTACCTAAACGAATTAACACGAAATACAGGAAATAGGTCACGTAAATAATTAAGCCTGCAATCCCAATAAAGGCCATAAAGCCTTCTGTGAAACCACCGTGCAGGATTTCTTTATACCGCCAAGGGGCTTCTAGCCACAGGCGACAGAAGGCGTTTGTAATGATTTGGGCTTTCGGCTGGGCGGCGCATTGGAGGGAGGAAATTTGCGCGATCGCACCCGCTACCATATAGATACTGACTGCCCATCGCCAAGCGCTGAAACAGAGTTTTAAGGGGCGTTTGGGGGGAATGTCCTCAATTTCTTCGTTCAGATCGACCCAAAACCACAGACAAATCGGAATTAAAATCCGCGCCGCTAGGGAAGTCACATAACCAACGGGAACCGCTGCTATCAATAAATACACAGTAATGGCTAGCAGACTTGCGACGCGCCAATAGATAATGAGTAACCGAATGATGGCTTCCGATTGTTTCACCGTTGCCCAAATCAGCAAGCCCAGGGGGAATACCACTGCAAAGAGTACGGCGAGCTTATAATCCATCCAAACGAGCGATCGCAATAATTCCATGATTTGTGTGTTTCGGCAATCTCAACCCCAAGCGTAGCAAAAACAGCGCTCTGTTGGGGACAAAAAAGCCGCCAGGAGCAACTGGCGGAAGAAAGTCTAACCCATAGCCCAACGCTTACTCGTCGTAAACGCGGCATTCAATCGCGTCGGGGTTATCGTCGCAGTAGCGTTCTAAAGAGTTCTTGGGTTTGGTTTGCTTTTGGTGAGACGCTTCGGCTTGGAGTTCTTCAACAGCATCCCAAGCGGCTGCACACTCTCCGGATTCTGCGCCTTTGGTGTCGCAGACTGAACGGGCTTGTTCGCGTTCTTGTTCAATTTGGTCTTGAATGTTATTGGTCATAAACTTCGTACTATCGATGAATACTCTTGGGTCAGTATAGGGAAATTTTCCCTCAATGGGTACCGCTTGCGGATCTGGCTAGGGTGGGGATTGCTCCTCTAACGTTAGTCTGACTTAACTCAGAGCGCCCTAGAGCGGATCTCTCGTGATTTCTTAAGATTTGGCGATCGCCTCGTCGTTTATCTATATAAATATTAACACAGCTTGCGATATTCGGGAGAGTGTGATAGGCGATGAAGAATTGTCCGCACCTTGCCACGGGTCAAATATTTCTGCTGAGGAACCGGGCGCAGCATCCTAAAATGGAAAAGATAGGCGGATCGCACGAGGCTCAAGAGATCGAAATAATGAGCAATCCAATGAAATGGGCAAACGCCCTCTCAACTCGCCCCTCTCTAGAAGCGGCAGTGAAAGAAGTCATCGCCAGCGTCAAGCAGCAGTTAGACGGCGATGCAGATTTAGCCATTATTTTTATCTCTGCTGCCTTTACCAGCGAATATTCGCGCCTGATGCCCCTATTAGAAGAACAACTCTCCGTTCCCGTGCTGATCGGCTGTGGGGGTGGGGGCGTGGTTGGGATGAATGCCGATCTAGAAGCCCAAGAAATTGAAAACGTCCCCGCCTTAAGTTTAACCCTAGCCCAGTTACCGGATGTCAACGTCACCGCCTTTCACATTCCCTTAGAAAACCTCCCCGACCTCGATAGCCCGCCCGATGCGTGGGTAGACTTAATTGGGATTGCGCCTAGCGAACAGCCTCATTTTATTTTGCTGTGCGATCCCTTTTCCGCCAGCACCAACGACCTCTTGCAGGGGTTAGACTTTGCCTATCCCGGATCGGTCAAAATTGGCGGGTTGGCTAGCGGCGGACGCATGAGTCGGGGTAGCGGTCTATTTTGCAACTATCGGCTGTATGGGGAAGGGACCGTTGGCGTCGCCCTGAGTGGCAATATCGTCTTAGAAACCATTGTCGCCCAAGGATGCCGTCCCATTGGGCAAACCTACCGCGTTGCTGAAGGCGATCGCAATATCCTCCTAAGTTTAGAAGAATCTGACGATCCTGACTTTAGCGCCAGCACCAAGTCTCGTCCGCCCTTAGCCATTCTGCGCGACTTGCTAGAAACCCTCAGCGAAGAAGACCGCCAACTAGCGCAACATTCCCTGTTTATTGGCGTGGCCCGCAACGAATTTAAAACGCAACTCGAACACGGCGACTTTCTGATTCGCAACCTCCTCGGCGTCGATCCGAGGGCTGGGGCGATCGCCATTGGCGATCGCGTGCGTCCGGGTCAGCGCATCCAGTTCCACCTGCGCGACTCCCAAGCCTCCGCCGAAGACCTCGACACCCTATTGCGCCGCTATCACCAAACCACCGACCAACCCACCGCCGCCGGGGCCTTAATATTTGCCTGTTTGGGACGCGGTGAAGGGCTTTATGGCTGTCCCAACTTCGATTCCCACCTCTTCCAGCAATATTTTCACAATACCCCGATTAGCGGCTTCTTCTGCAACGGGGAAATTGGGCCAGTTGGGGGAAACACCTTTTTACACGGCTATACCTCAGTCTTTGGGATTTGTCGCCCCCGCAACGAACTCGATTAATCGGCCGCAAGGGGTAGCGCAATAGTAAAGGCAGTCCCTTCACCCCGGATTGATTCTAGCTGAATCGTCCCCCCGTGAACTTCTACCACAATTTGCCGCGCGATCGCCAAACCTAGGCCCGTTCCTTGACCGACAGGCTTCGTCGTGAACAAATGGTCAAACGCCCGTTGCTTCACCGCCTCCGCCATGCCAATACCCCGATCGGCAATCCGAATTGCGATCGCCCGATCTTCTATCATTTGAGTGTCCACCTCAATTTGATAGCGATCCGCCTGGTGTCGGCTGGGTAAGTCGCTGTTATACAACTCCTCTAAAGCATCAACCGCATTTGCCAGCAAATTCATAAACACCTGGTTGAGTTGTCCGGGGAAACAATTAACCGTCGGCAAATTACCATATTTTTTGATAATCTCAATCGCGGGACGCTCATCATGGGCTTTCAAGCGATGCTTCAGAATCAGTAAGGTACTATCCAGCCCCTCATGGATATTAAACGGCACCTTATAATCCTTATCGGCACGGGAGAACGTCCGCAAGCTATTGCTGATATTGCAAATCCGTTCTACCCCCAGTTCCATCGAGTTGAGTAACTCCGGAAAATCCGCCTTTAGATACCCTAGATCGATATTTTCAATCTCCTCTTGAATTTCCGGGACGGGGTTCGGGTAATATTTCTGATACAGATCGACCAAGCCGAATAAATCCTGCATATACTCGCTGGCTGGCTTTAAATTTCCCGCAATAAAGCCCACCGGATTATTAATTTCGTGGGCAACACCCGCCACCAGGTTGCCCAAAGCGGACATTTTATCGCTTTGAATCAGTTTAAATTGCGTCTGCTGTAACTCCTGCAAAGCGGCGGCGAGATCGTCCTTTTGCTGTTTGAGTAACTGTTCAGCTTGGATGCGTTTGGTAATATTTTCAATCGTCCCCAACACCCCAACAATCTCGCCTTGGGGATCGCGCAAGGGTAGTTTGTGGGTTTGCAACCAGATGGGCTGACCATCGGCTGGGGATTTTGTCTCTACTAAGTCTAGGATAGGCTGACCTGTAGCAATCACAGAAGCATCGCATTGACGGTACAAACTCTTTTCAATGGCTAACCCCTTTAAGTCATCATCCGTTTTGCCCAGGATTTGCGCTGGCGAACCCGCGCCGGAAATCTCTGCAAAACTTTGATTGCAACCGAGATAGGTTGAATTGCGGTCTTTCCAGAAAATCCACTGGGGAATATTATCGATTACTAGACGCAGCAGTTGTTGGGCTTGTTTTAACTCCTCCAAAGTTTGCTGCGATCGCTGATAGAGACGGGCATTTTCTAACGAAATGGCCGCTTGGGCGCACAGAAGGTTTAAGACTTGAGTGCGATCGCTGGTAAACACCCCGGCGGTTAAACGATTTTCCAAATACAGCATTCCCACCAATTTCCCTTGATGCCAGATGGGATTGCACAACAAACTTTTGGGTTGTGCTTGCTGAATATAAGCATCGCCTAAGAAAAAGGAATGTTCTGTAGCGTTATTAATGGCAATTGGCTGAGGTTGGCGCTTCACCTGGTTGATTAAACTCAGGGGAATTTCCTGACTTTCTTCTAGGGGAACCGATTGTAAAACCTGCGCGGCTTCGCCGATTTGGGCTACCCCTTCCACGCGCCATTGCCCGTCCTCTAACAATAACAGAACGCCTTTATCTGCCCCGGCATTCTCAATCGTCACCTGCAAGAGGTTGGATAGCAGTTGTTCGAGTTGAATTTCGCTAGAAAGAGCTTGAGAGGCTTTGAGAATCGCTGCAAAATCCAACGCCGCCGACGCGCCACCCGCCGAGGTGGATGTCACCGTTTTATGAGAGACGCTGAGGGGTTCCTTGGAGAGGGGGCGGGTGGTTTGTAAGATGGGTGCAAGTAGTTGAGGATAGCGGGCGGCGAGGGCATCCACTTTAGCTTTAGCCCCCCAGCGGGTGTAGCTGTAGTAAGCGTCAATCAGGTAATTTTGTGCCATCCGTTCTTTCCCCCAATTCAGATAAAATTGGGCCGCGAGTTCGTAGGCGAGGGCTTCATCTGGCTGATATTGGTTTTCTTTAGCGTAAGCAATGGCGCGATCGTAGTGTTCTAAGGCATCGCCATGCTCGTCTAAAATCCGTTGGCGTTCGGCTTCAACCAGGTAAAATCGATGCAGAAAATTGCTAGGAGCCAGGGATGCCCAATGTCCGAGTTTAGCGCTCGCTTGGGCAACCTCAGCCAGCAGTTGAGATCGTTCGGGTTCGGGGGAGGTATCGGCGATCGCCAAACGTGCCAGCGCCCCGTAGAAGTAGAGGAGGGGAACCACGGGTTGGGCTGTTGCACCGTTCAAACAGCGTTCGGCTTGGCGGGCGTGGTGGAGGGCTTGGGTATTGTCGCCAAACAGATAGTTTAAGGTAAGTTTGTGCAGGTGCAAGCAATAGAGCGCATAGAGGTTATTTTGGCGTTGATAGTGGGAGAGCGATCGCCGTTCGTCATAGTCAGCGCCGATCAATTCCACAGGATTTTCGCTTTTCCCCATCAGGTTTAAAACGACTTGGCGCAATTGCTGGCACAAATTGAAATAGACTTCTTGTTTAATTTGCCCAATGCGATCGCGATGCGCCACAATCCGGGCATCGAGTTCGGCGAGTTCTTCGCCCAAAACATAGCGCGATTGAATTTCATAGTAATGGCTCAAGGCCGCCGCTTCCGCATTCCCCGACTCTAAGCCCGTTTGATAGCCTGCTTCCAACAGGGGCAAACCCAAGCGCAAAGGGTCTTTCCAAGGCAGCGTCAGCGCCCCCACAATTAAGGAAACCCGCGTATGGGTGGTGGGATCGCCAAATTGTTCGGAAACGCTGAGGGCTAATTGACCAAACTCGTAACCTGCTTCAATATTATTCAGCGCCCCACATAAGCCAATACCCGCGCGGGCATAGGCAACCGCAGAAATGGCTGTATTCCCGTAGCGGATAGAAAGTTGCACCTGTTTGAGGACAATCAGGAGGAAGAGGTTGGGAACCGCTAAATAACAGGAAGTCGAAATATTATTGGCGATCCGCAAAGCCGCGAGAGCATTAGCATCCGTCATTACAGGCAAATCGGCAAATTGGGCAATGCGGTATTGGGTGGGGATAGCTTTGAGTTGAGCGATCGCCGTGGCGCTATCTTCGGGAGTGGGAGACAGGGGCAGGGGACAATCTAATTGAGCTAAGACTTCTAAACCTAGCGCGATCGCCTCTAATAATTGTCTCTGGGCGACATGGCTCAGGATGGCAATTTCATACACTTTAATGCGGTCTAACAGGGTTTGAGCATTCTCCTGAACCGCTTGTATCCACCCCTGCATCCGTTCAAAGTCGCCCTGGAGATAAGCCACCTCAGCCGCTACTTCATGCAAGCGCCGCGTCAGTTTGTAATCGCTTGTCCAACTTGAGGCGGGTAATAATTGTAACCCTTGGCAGGCGTAATCAATTGCCACGCTGTAGGCTGTCGCCCTTTTCGCTTTGCGGGCTGCCCGTTCGTTGAGTTGAGCCAGTTCGACGCGATCGCACTGCGCCTGCAACAGGGATGAACCGATGTTGAGTTGATTGACGATTGCAAATAACTGATTTTCGCGCTCTTCTTCTGAACTTTGCTGCCACAACAGTTGTCCAATTTGGAGATGAACGCCCAGCTTATCGGCTTTCGGAATCAGCGTGTAGGCCGCTTGCTGAATGCGATCGTGCATGAATTTATACGTGCATTGCCGCATTAAGGCGCGATCTTGGCAATTTTCTAGATCCGAGGCTTGATAAAAGAACTTATACAGGTCGTTTTGCGGCTGTATCCACCCCTCTTGCAAAGCCGGCCACAAATCGCGGGCGATCGCGCCGGGAGAGGTTTGACAAACCAGGCTCAGGGTTCTTAAGTCAAAAAGATTACCGATACAAGCGGCTTTTTGCAACACCTGTTGAGCGATATCGGGTAACTTCTGCAACTGTTTGGCGGTGAACTCCACCACATCATCGGCTTGGGCGAACAGTTGAATTTGCTCTAAGTCAAATTCCCATAAACCCGTTTTGAGATTAAAGGCGATCGCCCCCTCTTCATGTAAAGCCTTGAGAAACTGAGTCGCGAAAAAGGGGTTCCCTTGCGTCTTTTGATACACCCAGTCGGTTAAGGGTTTGGTTTTGGGCGGCGACTGACACAGGGTATCGGCAATTAAATAATTCAGTTCGGTAGCTTTTAACGCAGATAGGGCAATTTGATGCACCAAGGGATTGTTCTGAGCATCGCCGATCAATTGCTCGATCGTGACAGCTAGCGGATGGGTGGGTTCAACCTCATTATCGCGATAGGCCCCAATTACTAAAAGGTTGCCCGACTGCATTTCACCAACCAGCAGGCGGATCAGTGACAACGAGGCAGAGTCCGCCCATTGCAGATCGTCGAGGAAAATGACTAAGGGATGCTGCGGCGTGGTAAAGACTTGAATAAACTTTTGGAAAAGCAGCCGAAACCGATTTTGGGCTTCAGTTCCGCTTAAGGGGGGAACCGCAGGCTGTTCGCCAATAATGCCCTCAAGTTCGGGAATGACTTCTATAATGACTTGGGCGCTAGGGGCAAGGGCGTCGCGGATGCGTTCGGCAAAGTAGGCGAGTTGCGCGTCCGTTTCGCACAGCAATTGCTGCATCAAGTCGCGCACAGCCTGGATAAAGGCTGATAGGGGAATATTGCGTTGAAATTGGTCAAATTTGCCTTGGATAAAATAGCCGCGCTGGCGGACAATGGGTTTGTGGACTTCGCTCACCACAGCAGTTTTGCCAACCCCCGATGCACCCGATACTAAGATCAGTTCGGCTTGGCTATTGGTTTCGGCGGCGATCCGTTCAAAGGCATTCAGCAGGGTTTGGACTTCGGTTTGGCGTCCGTAGAGTTTTTCGGGGATGCTAAAGCGATCGCACGCATCCCATTGTCCGAGGGGAAAGGCGGCGATTTTCCCGGTGGTTTCCAGTCGATCGAGGCATTCTTCGAGGTCGTGTTTTAAGCCTAAAGCACTTTGGTAGCGGTCTTCGGCATTCTTTGCCATCAACTTGCTGACCAGGTTGGATAAAATGGGCGGAATGCGCGAATTGAGATCGCGAACCGATGGGGGCCGTTTGGCGATGTGACAGTGGACGAGTTCTACTGGATCGAGGGTGGGAAAGGGGAGTTGTTGGGTGAGGAGTTCAAAGAAGGTGACGCCTAGGGCGTAGAAATCGCTTTTGTAGTCGATTCCGCGATTCATCCGTCCGGTTTGTTCGGGGGAAAGGTAGGCGAGGGTTCCTTCTAGGATATTCGGGTTTTGGATTTCTTGGACTTCTTTGGGCAACAGCGAGGCGATGCTGAAGTCTGTGAGTTTGACGTGTTGGGTTTGGGGATGAATCAGGATATTGGCGGGTTTGATATCTTTGTGGACGATCCGCTGGTGGTAGAGGATATTGAGAATATCCGCCAGTTGAATGGCGATCGCTAAAAATTCTTTTAAGGGCAGAGGAGAGTTAGCAACATATTGACTCAGCGCTATTCCCCCAAAGTCTTCGAGGACTAAAAAGCGACTGTTGCCATAGGATTCGAGGCTGTAGGCTTGGATGATGTTGGGGGCGTTGAGGCTTTGGGCGATCGCCAATTGGTTGCGAAATTGCAGCAGTTCTTGAAAGGTCGGATACTCAGCTTTCAATAATTTTAAGATCACTGGCAATCCATCGGCTTCGCGAATGCCTCGATAGACGAGGGTGCTGGAACTGGCATACACTTCTTCAAGAGTGCGATAACCCGGAAGATCGATTGACACTTCTACTTCTGCATTCATATAGCTGTAGCCATAACGGTTAGGACAAGCTGAACTGCGATTTCTACAGGAATCGCGATCTGCGAATCAAACATTCATCTGAGTATTTTTTGACTCAGCACTTTGCTGCAAATTCTGCCCTGATGGAAACGTATCAAGCTTGCGCTATCAATACCAAAACTGAGGAAGTCCGAATGGGAGCGTGCTATAGGATCAGTGTGGCATGATTATCAATGAACCGGGGCTTCCCCCGATCGTCAACTGCCCCAAAGCGCCGAAAGTAAGCTTGCAAACTGGGGGGAAAGTGGGGAAACTCAAATAAACTATCCCCTTGGGCAATATCAGCCCAAAAATACCGCAAACTCTCGACATACTCTTCGGCTGCTTCCGGGGTGAGTTGGGCGGGAGAATGAGTCAGCAATCTTAACATAAAGGGCTTAGAGCGATCGCCCATCCACTCTCTGGAAGTTTGCCCTAATTGCGGCCACTGGGGAACCCCTTCGATCCGATGCGATTCGATGTGCAACTCCTGATGTCCGCGATCGTCTTGGTGAAATTGTAAAATCCGATAGGGATGGGGATAGCTAACTAAGGAACCCGTGGTAATTTCATAAAGATTTTGACTTGTGGCGATATCTTGAACGTGCAAGTGGCCGGTAAAAATCAGCTTCACTCTGGCTTGATGCAACAGGTCTAATAATACAGGCGCATTCGCCAGCATATACCGCTGTCCGAGGGGATGCTTGGCTTGATCGGGTAGATGTTCGATAACGTTATGATGCACCATCACCAACACGATCTCATCTTTGATTTGGGCTAAGACCGTTTCTAACCAAGCCAGTTGGGGGCGATCTAAATATCCCAGTTGCTTGCCGCGATCGTCAAATTGATTGGAATTTAAGCCAATCAGCCGCACGCCCGGTAAAACTTCGCAGCTATAGTACAGTTGGCTGGGATCGCGATAGCCGTATTTGCGATAGTAGTGGGGAAACTCGGCGAACCCAATAGCGCGATCGCACGCTTCGAGAACGGGAACGTCATGATTGCCGGGAACAACGTAGACTGGATAAGGCAGTTTTGCCAGTCGTTGTTGCAACCAAGCATGATTCTCAGGTTCGCCGTGCTGAGTTAAATCTCCCGGTAATAAGAGAAAATCAAGATCCAATTCGCCTAAGTGCGTTAAAGCCTGTTCTAAGGCAGGAATGCTAACTTCTACCAGGTGAAAGCGACTCGGATGATCCCAAATGGTTTGGGGGAGTGCAATATGCAAGTCGCTAATAATCGCAAAGCGGAAACTGAGACTCATGATTTTAAAAAACGACTCGATCCTAAATTTAATGTAAACCCTCTGACCCCTAGATATGGCACGAGTGCGAGTTCGCGAACACGTTAACCCCCTCGCGGAAAAATACCAAACTTCCATTGCGCCGCCCCAATGGGACAATCTGTATGGCAAGGTGCAGCAACCGTTACACCTCGATATTGGTTGCGCGCGGGGCAGGTTTGTCTTGAAGATGGCACAAGCACTGCCCCAATGGAATTTTTTAGGCCTAGAAATTCGCGAACCCTTGGTAGAAGAAGCTAACCAAATTCGCGACGAATTGGGCTTAACCAATTTGCATTATCTATTCTGCAATGCCAATAATTCCCTTCAGCCGTTGCTAGCGTCTCTCCCGGTGGGAGTGTTGCAACGGGTAACGATCCAATTTCCCGATCCGTGGTTCAAAAAGCGCCATCAAAAGCGGCGAGTTGTGCAACCGGAGTTAGTCGAACAGCTAGCCATTGCTTTACCGGAGGGGGCTGAGGTGTTTCTCCAGTCGGATGTGGAGGAGGTGGCGTTGCAGATGCGATCGCTGTTTGATGAGTCTCCTGTTTTTCAACCCACAACCGCCGGTTGGCTAGAAACCAATCCCTTACCCATTCCCACCGAACGCGAAATTGCAACCCTGGCTCGCAATTTCCCAGTCTATCGCGCCTTGTTCCACAAATTAAACCCAACTGGGCAGAAAGATCCGCATTCGGAAGCCCAAGGGGGAGAGGGGCAAACCCAGATAAACGGGTAGCCAAAAGAGGAAGGCGAGGGCAACGATCCCAACGGTTGCGAGGGCGATCCAGCGAGACTGCGGTTGAGGGCTGCGGAACCAACGATCGACGAGTAAAGCCAGCCCCATGAACGCGAAGACGGAGGCCCCCATGTAATGATAAATAAAGGCACAGCGCGTCACCATTGCCCACGGCAGCCAGTTGGCAGTGTAGTTGACGACTAAAAATAAGGCAGTCCAACGGATGGTTGTGGGCTTAAAGCGCTTGATAATTAGGGTGAGGGCAAGCAGGGCGATCGCGGCGGCAGATAACCACCATAAAACCGGGTTGCCCATTGCGTGTACGTCATACACCACAACGTTGCCACCTGGCGTTTGTGCCTGTTCGTAATAGTAGGCAACCGGACGCAACATTAACGGCCAACTATACCAGGAAGAACAATAGGGGTGAACCTCTGGCGTGTTGCCAATACCCCGGTGATAGGACAGAATTTGCCGTTGCAGTTCCCAAAAGCCAAATTCAGGGTTCTGTTGGATGTGGGGGATAAATGATAAGCCATAGGTAACGAGGGGGACAACGCCCAAATAGCCCAGCAGGTGCCAGAGGGGGATTTGTGCTAGGTTGTCTAGGGGAGATTGCCAGCCCTCAATGCGCTCTTCGGAGGCAGTCGGCTTAAGTTGGGGAAGTTTGAGCAAAACCCAGGCGATCGCCCACAGCAAATAAGCGCCCAACAAAAAGCCTAAACCATTCCACTTCACCGCAGCCGATGCCCCAAAGTTAATTCCGGCCAAGACTAAAAAGCCAACTCGCCACCGTCCAATTCTCGATAGGCCCAGGAGGAGAAACCAGCTTCCTAATAAGCCAAAAATGACGAGATAAACATTAACTAAAGCATAACGAGATTCAACTAAAAATAGCCCATCTAGAGCGATAAATAAGGCGGCAAAAAACGCATAAGTGTAGCGTCTTGTCAACTGGTAAGCAATCCCAGAAACGACTAAAGGAATCAACGCCCCCGTTAAAGCATTTAACCAGCGATAGCTAAAGGTAGAACGCACAGAACCCGTTAGCTCATTGGTAACAGATTGGTCGCCAAAGGGAAACATGGAATTGATTCCCATCCCGATTGCAATTAAATACTTGGCAAGCGGCGGATGGGCGTCAAAGAAAGGGGTGCGAGTCAGATAATTATTGGCGAACTTGGCGAAGTAAACCTCATCAAAAACTAACTGATTAAATCGGGATAAACCCCAAAAGCGTAAAATGAGGCTCAAGACCAAAATAGCGCCCATTCCCCACCAAAACCAATGGCGTTTTTGCTTAGGCGAGTCGCGAAACATTTGTTCCTGGGAAGTCATAAAACTGCGTCCTAGCACTGACAAGCTTGCTGTGATTATGCCAGATTTTGTGAAGGTCTGGAGCGATCCCCAGTTGCCGCGTTAATTTTAGTGTCTATTTGGGGGAGAACGGCCCGGAGAAAATGCCACAATTAAAGGGTGGGGGGTGAATCGAGGGAGTTAATCTCTATCTGTTGATATACCTCGAACGTTAGGCAAGCTCAACCCCCAAGAGTGATGTCGATTTTCTCAAAAAGTTTCAGAGTAGAAAAGAAAAGCTCCATTGGGTTGTTCTTAACATTAAATCTAGAATTTGGGAGGACTTGTGAGTGAACCTTTATTGATAAATTTAGGAATTTTTGTGTTATCTGCGATCGCGATCGCCTTAGCCGGATCTCGCCTAGCAGGGGTTGCCGATCGCCTGGCCGAAGTCACGGGTTTGGGACAAGCTTTAGTGGGCGCGATCTTTTTAGGCGGTTGCACCTCTCTACCCGGAATAGTCACCTCGATCACCGCCGCCGCTGGAGGTCATGCGGAATTGGCCACCAGTAACGCCCTGGGTGCGATCGCGGCCCAAACCGTTTATCTAGCCGTGGCCGATATTGCCTACAGTAAAGCCAACCTCGAACACGCCGCCGCCTCTGTCACCAACTTAATCCAAGCCACCCTGCTGGTGGCATTGCTGGCTATTCCGCTGGTGGCCATGTCAGGCCCCGATATTAGCGTGTTTGGCATCCATCCGGCGACGCTGCTGATTCCCATTACCTATATTTTTGGACTGTACCTGATCTCCGAATCGCAAAGTTTGCCCATGTGGCGACCGTTGCAAACCTCCAATACGATGCAAGAAACCGTTCCCCATGCAGAACTCGAAAGGGTGGGCGAGGACAGTGGGTTGCGTTCTTTAGCGGCCCAGTTTCTCGCTTTAGCCGCAGTGGTGACGGTGGCGGGTTACGGGGTGGCCCACTCCGCTTTAGGACTTTCCCAAGTAGCACACCTCTCGGAGGGTTTAGTCGGGAGTTTATTTACCGCCATCTCTAATTCTTTACCCGAATTGGTGACAACAGTTGCCGCCGTCCGTCGAGGGGCGCTAACGCTAGCGGTAGGCGGCGTCATTGGGGGGAATAGCTTTGATGTGCTGTTACTCGCCCTATCGGATGTTGCCTATCGGGAAGGGTCTATTTATAAGGTTTTAGCAGGACAACAAATTTTTGCGATCGGTCTGACGATCCTAATGACGGGGATTCTAATCTTGGGAATGCTGCGCCGAGAACGGCATGGGATTGGCAATATCGGCTTGGAAAGCGTTTTGTTGATTGTGCTGTATGTCGGAGGCTTTATCGCGCTGTTTTTCCAGGGCTGGCAGGGGTGATCGCACGGTCTTCTCTCGCCGGGGACTTGAAATTTTGTGAAGAATCTGCTTTAGTGCTGTTAACGATCGATCCTCTATGATATAGGGAAACGATTTGTGGTTCATTGCTCTTCATACATTGCGTGATGAAACAATCTTCTTGTTTAACCCTGGTTGCCCTAACGGCTGCGATCGCGCTATCAACCGCTAGTTCTGCTTCTGCCCAGGTCGCAAGCTGCCGCTTTAAACAGTCCTTCAATACCAATGGCATTGAATCGCCTCAATCTCCCATCCTGGGAGGGTGGAATGGTGATTTTGGCTTCAAACCTCTCGCCGCTGCTGGTGTGGGAATTGCTGCGATTTCCGGTTTGTTTGCCACTCGCACCCTCGCGAGTTACAAGGCAAAAATGGCTGCGAACTTAGCACAAGAGACTCCTATCGTTCATCCCGAACTGAATTTAGAAACCTCCCTTTATTCCGATTTGCCTGCAACTGCTTCTGAAAAAGAAGTGGTTCTCACCAAATAATCCTGTCTTCATAATTTGATAAGTTTCTATCCGGGTATGTACCTCTAGCAGAGTAATGCTGGAGGTATTTTTTTGCTCTAGTTCTACGCTTTAAAATAGAGATATGCAACTTTTTTCATATTCGTGAAGTCCACCTTAGTAAGGGAGATCGCGCTGTATTTCGTCCCATCAAAAAATGCTGTAGCACGCTTCAATTAAACCTAAAAGTCCTCTGATTAGAGAAGATCATGCGAGAAAAACTGGCGTTTTACTTACAAGATATCGAAACACCAGTCGGTCGAACGATTACCTTAGCCATTACTGGGCTGGTTCTTTTGTCTTCAGCCATCTTTGTTGCGGAAACTTACCCCATACCGCCCCAAACCAAACTCATCTTAGAAGAGATTAACGCGGTGATTCTGGTTTGCTTCTCGGTAGAGTATATCCTCCGTTTTTGGTGTGCGGAAAACAAAGTTAGGTTTATTTTCAGCCTTTATTCCATTATCGACTTAATTGTAATTTTGCCGTTCTTTTTACGAGAAATCGATGTTAGCTTTATTTTTGTCTTTCGCTGGTTTCGGATTTTAAGGCTCATTCGCTTTTTGGATGCTAAGACCCTCTTTGGTAAAATCAACACCGAAGATGGGGTAATTATTGCTCGAATTTTGTTTACGCTGTTTTCGATTATTTTCGTGTATTCGGGTTTAATTTATCAAGTCGAGCATCGAGCCAACCCCCAAGATTTCGCTACCTTTCTGGATGCGGTTTATTTTTCGGTAGTGACTATGACAACCGTGGGATTTGGGGATGTCACGCCCATCTCAGAAACGGGTAAGTTAATGACGGTTTTGATGATTATCACTGGAATTGCGTTGATTCCTTGGCAACTAGGCGACTTGGTTAAGCAACTGGTGAATACGGCAAATAATAAACAATCTCTATGTTCCGGATGTGGCTTAATGTTTCACGATGCCGATGCCCAGTTTTGCAAGCGCTGTGGAACGCCTCTGGAACGTCATTAAACTTTAATAAAGTTTTTCGCTCGCCAGAGACATTGTTTGGAAAATGGCTTAAAATGCGGCAAGGGATTTCTGGTAGAAAAGGAGTCAGACGCGATCGCGCATTTTAGGATCGGCGTGCAGCTACTAAATCTTGACGACAATTCAGTAATCTTTCAGGAGTAGCACGCCACTATGCTTTTCCCGCTCATTGCCTTTTCAGCGATCTTTATTCTGTTTACCTTAGAAGTTTTATTTCCCCCAAAGCCGCGCCCGAAAAATCCCGAACAAGAACTGGGGGAAGCCGTAGAAAAGTATTTAAATAAAAAGTTGAAAAAGGATGCTTTTAAATAAGCTCTTTTTTGACTAGACCTGGAGTTGGAAGCCCCTCGCCCGTTCTGGGAGAGGGGTGAAAAACCCGGTTATCTTCTGGCGCGTTCTTGTTCGTAGAACGATAAGACCCTTTGGGTATAAGGCGCGATCGCGCTATTGTTGTACTGAGTCGAATCGCCCGTCATCCACCAAGCTGCCGAACGCAACACCGCCGTCCGTTCGTTATTGCGACTCGCCGCGTATTCCTCTTTAAGCAAATCTTCCACGATGCAATTCATAATCGCCCGTGCTTGTTGCGGGTTCGCCTGAAACTGTGCAGGCGTCATTTCCCGCCCCGTGCAAAATCTCGACCAGCGGGGAATATTTTCGCCCTTCACCTTCCAATCGCTGTAGAGTCCATCATTGGCTTGACCCGTTTGGGGGGCAGCCCGTCGCAGCGCTTCTACTAATGCCCCAACTTGTGCCTGAGTGACTGATTGAGCATTGGCAGGCAAAACCCAAAGACCCAAAGTTGCAAAACTCGCAACTAAAACACCCTTTAATAAACGCATGGGTTCTACTCCTGATTTGAAACATTGAGCGAATAGGCGCATTGTAAGCGAGCTTGAGAGCGCGATCGCTCTAACTTTCGATTGAGATTGAAACCCGACCAGAAAACCTGTTAGGGAAGGGTAGAGAGTGCGTCAGAATAAAAAAGAGAAAAAATAGTTAAATACACCCCTTCTATGTTTGACGCCCTTGCTGACCGCCTTGAATCAGCCTGGAAGAAACTTCGAGGTCAAGACAAAATCTCAGAAGCCAATATCAAAGAAGCCCTGCGAGAAGTCCGCCGCGCTTTACTCGAAGCCGACGCCAACTTGCAAGTCGTCAAAGAGTTTGTCAGCGAAGTTGAAAAGAAAGCCCTCGGAGCCGAAGTGATTGCTGGAGTTAGACCCGACCAGCAATTCATCAAAATTGTCCATGACGAACTTGTGGAAGTCATGGGAGAAGCAAACGTCCCCCTCGCCCACGCAGATACAGCACCCACCATCGTCTTAATGGCGGGTTTGCAAGGAACGGGGAAAACCACCGCTTCGGCTAAATTAGCTCTCCACCTCCGCAAATTAGAGCGCAGTTGCATGTTAGTCGCCACTGACGTATATCGTCCGGCGGCGATTGACCAATTACTGGCCCTCGGTCAACAAATCAACATCCCCGTGTTTGAAATGGGGAGCGATGCAGACCCAGTGGAAATTGCCCGCCAGGGGGTAGAACGCGCCAGAGCCGAAGGCGTCGATACCGTCATTATCGACACCGCCGGACGCCTGCAAATTGACCAGGACATGATGGCGGAGTTGGCCCGAATTAAGGAAACCGTCCAACCCAACGAAACCCTACTGGTTGTCGATGCGATGACGGGTCAAGAAGCCGCAACTCTGACGCGCACCTTCCACGACCAAATTGGCATTACTGGAGCCATTCTCACCAAGATGGATGGCGACAGTCGCGGGGGGGCTGCCTTGTCGGTGCGGCAAATTTCCGGTCAGCCGATTAAGTTTATCGGGGTTGGGGAAAAGGTGGAAGCCCTCCAACCGTTCTACCCCGACCGGATGGCATCGCGCATTCTGGGGATGGGCGATGTTCTCACATTGGTGGAGAAAGCCCAGGAGGAGGTAGATTTAGCCGATGCTGAGAAGATGCAGGAGAAAATCCTGACGGCGAAGTTTGACTTTACCGACTTCTTGAAGCAGATGCGCCTGCTGAAAAATATGGGTTCTCTGGGCGGCCTGTTGAAGATGATTCCGGGAATGGGGAAAATCTCTGGCGAGCAACTCGAACAGGGTGAAGCCCAACTCAAGCGGGCGGAGTCGATGATTAATTCAATGACGATGGAGGAACGCCGCGACCCTGATTTGCTATCGGGTTCTCCGAGTCGGCGGCGGCGCGTGGCTCGCGGTTCGGGTTATACAGAATCGGATGTGGGCAAGTTGGTGAGCGATTTCCAACGGATGCGCTCGATGATGCAACAAATGGGTCAGGGGAATTTCCCTGGAATGCCTGGAATGGGTATGCCGGGGATGGGCGGCGGCGGACGCTCTCCGCAACCGGGATGGCGCGGTTATCCGGGGGCGGCTCCAGCCAAGAAGAAGAAAAAGGAGAAGAAAAGAAAGGGGTTTGGAACGCTCTAAATTGCCAGGTTTGTCCTAGAAAAATTAGGGTTAACCTTTCAGGTGGCTTGAGCAAGTGGTAAGATCAATAATTCAGTGCCTACAAAACCTCTCAGTAGCACCGAATTCAGATCGAGCGTACAATCGTAGCGGTCTGTTCGCTAACTGCGAGGCGTTCGGAAACTGTGGCTAGGAACGAGGTCGATGGAGTTCAGGAAACTGCTTCAAAATTGCGATCGCGCCCTTAGCCCAATCGTATCCGAATCTGGGGTTGCTCAAGATAGACCAAGACTCACCCTGAGTGCGTAGATAATTCAACGACAGCATCCGTGATATCAACATGATCAAGCTGAGATTAAAGCGATTTGGCAAGAAGCGGGAAGTTAGTTACCGCATCGTAGCGATGGAAAGCAGCGCCCGCCGAGATGGCCGCCCCATCGAAGAACTCGGTTTTTACAATCCGAGAACTGATGAAGTTAAGCTAGATGTCCCCGGAATTGTGAAACGCCTGCAACAAGGCGCTCAACCTTCTGAGACAGTGCGTAGCATCCTCAACAAAGCTAATGTTTTTGAACAAGCCCGTGGCGGAGTCTCTCAATAATTCATCTTCTAAGGGTCTCGACTATGATGGCTTGATCCGATTTCTAGTCGAGCCTTTTCTAGACTCTCCTGACGAACTCAAGCTGGATTTCGAGATTTCGGCTAGCAAGCCGCGCATTTGGGTGAGGCTGGCTATCGATACGGCGGATAAAGGACGAGTCTACGGTCGAGGCGGTCGTAACATTCAAGCGATTAAGACGGTTGTAGCCGCAGCAGGGCAGGCCGTCGGTCAATCGGTATACTTGGATGTGTATGGCGGGTATACGCCACCATCCGAACGCTATGATGAACCGAGTCGCGGGGGTTCCGGTGGCAGAAGTTCGCCCTCTCGTCCTCCGGCGCGGCGTCCGCCTCGCTCTCGGTCTTCCGATGATTCTCGCTCTCGGTCGCGCTAATTCTAAACTTTTTCGGGGGGAAAGCCACTTCACAGATGTCAGAAGGCACAATAATTGAGTTGCCAAGCCGCGACAGTGCGATCGCGCTAGCCGGGTATCAGGGAGAAAATCTCAAAACACTGATGCAGCAAACAGGCGCTCAGTTAGTCCTGCGCGGTCAGGATTTACTGATTTCCGGAACGCCCAAACAAGTGGAAATCTGCGCGGCGTTAGTGCGATCGCTCAAAGACATCTGGAGTCAAGGTAAACCGATTACTGGCCCTGACATCCTCACCGCTCGTCATGCGCTCGATACCGGCCGTCAAGACGAACTGCAAGACCTCCAAAAAGATGTGCTTGCCCGGACGCGACGCGGTGAAGAAGTGCGGGCGAAAACCTTTGCCCAAAAGCGCTATATCCAAGCCGTCAAAACCCACGACCTGATTTTCTGTACCGGCCCTGCGGGAACGGGTAAAACTTACCTAGCCGCCGTTCTCGCCGTGCAAGCCTTGCTCGATAACCAATACGAACGCCTGATCCTCACCCGTCCGGCGGTGGAAGCAGGCGAAAAGTTGGGGTTTTTACCCGGAGACTTACAACAAAAGGTGAACCCCTTCCTGCGTCCGCTCTACGATGCTTTATACGAATTTATTGACCCGGAAAAAATTGCTGGGTTAATGGAACGCGGCGTCATTGAAGTCGCACCGCTCGCTTATATGCGGGGTCGTACCCTCAATAACTCGTTTGTGATTGTGGACGAAGCCCAAAACACCACGCCCGCTCAGATTAAAATGGTGTTGACCCGTTTGGGGTTTCGCTCTCGCATGGTGGTGACAGGCGACTTAACCCAGACAGACTTGGCTACAAACCAGGCTTCCGGACTGTCCGTCGCCCATAAGATATTACACCACGTTGAAGGGATTGCTTTTTGCAAGCTTACTCAAGCGGATGTGGTTCGCCATCCCTTGGTACAACGCATTGTCAGCGCTTACGAACAACACGAAAAGACCCATTAAATCATGAGCGATACGCTAAAAGCCTTTCTAGAAGAATGCGAAACTCTAGGTTTGCTGCGCTTAATTGTCACCAGCAGCGCCGCCGTTCTAGAAACCAAGGGAACGATTGAAAAAATCTTTTATGCAGAACTCCCCAAAGGCGAATACGCCAATATGCATAAGGATAATTTTGAGTTTCACTTGAATATGAGTTTAATTCAGCGGGTGAAGTTTGAAACCGGAGAAGCCAAACGGGGGAACTTTACCACCTACGCCATCCGCTTTTTAGATGAAAAGGACGAACCCGCCTTAAGCGCTTTCCTGCAATGGGGAAAACCGGGAGAATATGCAGAGGGACAAGTGGAAGCTTGGACGGCGTTGCGCGATAAGTATGGCGAAGCCTGGGATGTGGTTCGCTAGACGCTTAACGCTTCTGCTAGCGGTGAGCTTGGTGCTATTTTGCGGGGTGAAGGAGGCGAATGCAACCCCCCTAGCCGAACGATTAGCCAATTTTCCCCAATGGCAGAATAAGCCACCTGTAGAAGCCGTACAAGGAGATTTAATCTATCCAGAGTGGATGGCGGGAACCTGGGAGGTGACGAGTACCTTAGTGGATTTAGCGGCCCCTTTAGCCCCTGATGTTACCACTCCCGGCTTTGAAAATAACCGCCAGTTCCTTCAGCAGCCTGTCCGGTTTCAAGTCAGGTTTGCACCAAATCAAGGAAATGCAGTGGTCAGCGATCGCGCCTTTAATGGTTTAAGGATCGCTAAAGCCTATTTAGAGGATAGCAAGGCTTCTATCGTCCAAGCTGTGAAGGTCGATCCGCAAAATCCCAATCGTCAGATTACCTTACTTAAGGGCGATCGCCAACTGATTTCTACTGTAACTGGACGCGCTACCGAAACACTAGCCCCCGATCGCTTTATCGCCACAGAAGTCACTCAGCAGTTTTTCCGGGGAACCTCGCAAGTCTACCTCAACGAAGTAGAAACCACCACCGCCTATCAATATCTTCACTCAGGCATTCAAGCCGATCAAGTCACCGCAATCTACCTTTCTCCCCAAGATCCCAATTACTTTAAATCTCTAAATCGCCCCGTCGCCCTCTATCGCTATACGCTAGAACTAACCCCTGTAGCCTCACACAGGTAATGAATTGCAGTGATGCGAAAACTGTGGGAAATTTTGGGCGATCGCATATTCTTTCAAGACAGGTGGTAGCGTATAAACGCTGCCTTGTTTTTCAACCAAGCACCGCCGCAATAAAGATTGCAGTGCGTTGAGTAAATCAGAGGATGAAATTTGACCAGTTGCTAGGAGATTTGTTAGGTTAGCAGGTTCGCTTTCTTGCGCTAACAAAGCGATGACTTGTTGTTCTACTGGGGAGGTGCGATCGCACTGCTGCTGTAAACTATCTTTTAAGTCTTCAGGTAATAAAATCGTCTGATTAACTAAAGCTTCCGTAACGCCTTCTCCCAACTCTTGAACCAAAGACGCGATACTCTTCAGCCATAGAGGATTACCATCATAGGAACGAATCATTGTTTCCCAGTTCTCAATTGCTGCTAACCCGCAATCTCTCAGTATTTCTCGAACGATTGTACTTTCTAACCCCCTAAGTTGCAGAATTTGAATAGGAGCGTTACTGTTAGGCAAATGAGAAAAATCTCTCGGTTGTTCCCAACCTACTAGGATAAAACAACTTTGGTGGTTTAGTTTCTCTATCTGCTTGAAAAATGAGCGATACTCTTCATGTTCAGGTTTATACTTTCCTGCTAACTCTCCATCACTAAAAAGCGTCTGCATATCATCTAAAATAATTAAAGAGCGATATTTTTGTAAATATTTAATTGGAGACAAAGGTTTTTTAGGAGTTACAGATAAATCCTGGTTTTCTAAAGTTGAAAAAAATTGAATAAGTTTATGTTGAAGTTCGTCTAAGCTGTAAGATTCGTCTAGATTGCACCAAATTACATATTCAAACTCATCTTTAATTCGTTGTACCAGTTGCACCGCTAATGCAGTTTTACCTATACCAGGCATACCTGTAAGTGCAATCAAGCGACAGCGTTGCTGCAAAATCCAGGTAGTCAGGGTATCAAGTGCAGAAGTGCGATCGTAGAAAGTACACAATTCAGGCATCTCACTTAAATCTTGATGTAAGGCTTCAGTTTGCTTCGAGTCAGCAGTCTCTTCATTTCTTGCAGGTAGATTGGATATACCCGCAAGGTGTTGGTTTTTTCCACAGATGTTAAAGCTATCGCTGACTACAACATCTTGACCAAAGTTTAAGATATGAGAATTTTGTAACCTTTCCATTGCAGATTTTAAATTTAATTTATTAATATTTTCTTCTAGCTCTTCTGAAAGTATGCGCCATAATTGCGATCCCACTTCTCTAACACGGCTTTCAGAATATCCTAAATCGTTAGCTATCTTCTTATACTTGTCTCGTTGCAGAGTTCCTCGTAGTATGGCTTCTTGTAAATCATCAAGGTGCTGACCCGTTTTAATGGATACGATCTCATCAGCAATTTTTACAACGTCTTCAGGATTCATCAGAACAGAGAAGTCTAAATTTTTAGATATTATTATAGCCTATATTTTCCAACTTTTTAGTACATTTTCTTATGAAAACATACAAACAAGGCTTAGAAAGGCGGTTTTTTGACAGCTAAATCAAACTTTTAACTATAGACAAAATATTGAATCCTCAAGGATAATAGACAAAACATTAAAATGCTGATTCATTTTCTTTTGTTTCTTGATATTCTGCCATCAAATTGAAAATTCAACTTAAACAAGCAATTACTACCTAGTTTATATAGGGAGAAGTGGTGAATACACAATCAAATAATCAAATTGTCAGCGAAGATAATTTCTACGAATATTTTAATGATTTTGTAAACAAAAATAGCTTAAAAAACCTAGATATCATAGAAATAAATTATTTAGTTGAGGAAGGTCTAAAAACAGCCTACCAAATCGATACGTCTTATCGTAAATCTAAAGCCTTCATGAAATCGAATGGCTATTTACTTTATAAAGTAGTTTTTGAATTATGGTCTTATCAACATCAAATTATACTCAATAACATCAAAGACACTTCATCGCAAGCAATATTAAGTCAGGAAAATCAACTTATAGAACACAAAGACATAATAGTTAAATTAATTAATAGTTTAGAAAGTTTGGCTAGTATTGATGATGCGGTTATCTTACGGAATAGTTGGCTGTTGGCTTGGAAGCAAGCAATTGATGACATGGATAAGTTTATGGCTAGTTTACTTACCTCTTCCAAAAATCGCAAAAGAATGAACTTTAGCTCTAAAGTTCATTTTCCATCTGTATCACCAGAGATGCGATATGTAATTATTGCAACTTGTACTTTTGTAATTGGTATATTAATTGCCACATTGCTCCTTATTAATTAGCAAAAATATGAGAGACAAAGGAATATCGGAAATCTTAATAATTGGATTCAGTTTAGGAATGCTATGGGATGCAGTTACGACCTTTTTAGGAGTCATAACAATTATTGCAGGTCCAACTTACACTCTTTCTATACAAAATACAGATCCTAATACTTGGGGAATTTACGGTATTTCCCTAGTCGGTGCAGTAGTAGTTTTCTGTTTTAATCTCATTACAGTAAATGTTTGGGAAGAAGCAAAAGAGGGAAGATGGACATTAATTGCTCCTTGGTTTCTCTGTGTTGTATTTGACTTCTTCACTTCTCTGGCGGGAAATTATAGGTTTATACTACCTGAAAGACAAGGTGAAATTGCAGTAGTTGGGGTAATTTGGTTTACAACATTACTTACCACTATTAGTCCTATGACTGTCCGCTATATTGTGATGGATTACAGCGATCGCTAATAACTCCCCTAAGATGACACTGAAGGACGTACAATACTAATCAGTTTGCAGTGTCAAGATTCTTCGATTGCGATCGCAGTTATTCTTCGCCAGTCCCTCCTGTAGGTTGAGTTGAGGAACGAAACCAACATTTATAGGTGTTTAGTGTGGCATTGGGTTCATAGCGATCGCACCTCCGACAATGACATGAATGAGAGATATTTGTAGGGATGCGATCGCACTCTTACAATTATTTCTGGTAGAGTGTAGCGCGTACTTGAATCAAATAGCCTACACTTGTGGACAGAATTCCAAACGAAGCCTTAGTCGTTCGTGGTGGTCGTAATCGTCCAGAGGATATTCAACGCGGCACAGGAACACATCCCAGCGGCATCACAGGAATTTCTGTAGAATGTGCAGTAGGGCTATCTGTAGCAGAGTTAGCCGCAGCCATCCCGCATAGCCAAGTTGGTGTAACGACAGTAGCCGATGTTCGCTCTTTAGGTGGAGATGTCATCCGTACTTCTGGTAGAAGTTCAAATCATGCAACTCTAACTGGATTAACACCAGAACAAGTAAGCCTTCTACTAACACCAACAATTCCCAATCCAGCACAGCAACCCTCCTGATGAGAGTAGAGTTATGAGTTACCCTAGAATTTTTGCCGACTTTCATAATGCAGATGAACAAGGTCGCCTTCGTCTAAATTGTGTTGGTACGATCGAAGATTTGAGTCGCCAAAATATTAAGTTGCAAGATGGTCAATTGCTCACCTTGTATAGCGAAGATTTAGAAGTAGATGGTGTGGTGCAATATTCTGAAGATGAAAGTCTTTGGGTTGCAGCAATTGATTGGAGGCAAATTAGACAGGTAGAGGATATTATTGTTCAAGCAACAGTCTAGGTAGCACGCGCAGCACAGTCAATTAGACCCCACTGTATCTCGATCGGAAAAAACTGTAGCCGCGACGATGAGCGTTTTCATGGTAAGCGATCGCCCTTGGTCAAGGAGTAGCATTAGGATTATTGATCGGCTGTAACTGGATCGAGTTCAATAAAGCGCGATCGCCACTCGCTATACTCAAACTATCAATTTCCCTGAGATGCCGCAATGACGATTAGACAACTACTCCTCCAAGAGATTGATAGCATCCCCGACGAACTACTGAGCGATCTTCTGAGTTTAGTGCGATCGCTCAAAGACTCTTCTCAGCAACAACCCAATATCTACGAACAACTGTTACAGCGAATCGACTACCTTGAAGCCATCATCGGGATTCGTCAAGGACTTGAAAGCTTCAATCGGGGTGAGGGTATTCCAGCCGACCAAGCCATGACCGCGCTACAACAGCAGTTTAACATTC
Organism: Desertifilum tharense IPPAS B-1220; assembly: GCF_001746915.1. Lineage (NCBI taxonomy): Bacteria > Bacillati > Cyanobacteriota > Cyanophyceae > Desertifilales > Desertifilaceae > Desertifilum > Desertifilum tharense. The sequence goes on along the minus strand of NZ_MJGC01000066.1, from coordinate 38,450 downwards.
CTCCCCGTCCATGACTTATCAAGTCCTCATCCAACCACCCGCCTTTGAAGACATTGAAACCGCCTATCGTTGGATGTGCGATTACCTGAGTGCCGATCTAGCAAACCAGTGGTATTATGACCTTCAAGATGCGATCGCCTCACTCCAACAGTTTCCTTACCGTTGCTCAATTGCACCTGAAGCGGCGATCGTTGGTCGGGAAATTCGACAATTATGGGTTGGTAAACGAAGAACTTATCGCATTCTGTTTGTAGTGGAGGGTGAGACTGTTGCAATATTACACCTTCGTCACTACCGTCAAGCCCCTCTCAGTAACGATCCGCCAGAGTAATTACTTTTCTATCAGCAGTTATTTTTCCGATAAGCGATCGCATCTTCGGAAACCTGAGAACAAACGGGGTTAAGGTTAAAAAGTGCGATCGCTCTTTTTAGGGGTTGAGTATTGTATTACCAAAGCTTAAGGAATCGCTCCCCTTATAATTCTTAAATCCAAAACCTTTCTTTTGCTAGGCCTGCACCGAGACCAAACGCAGTACAAGGGAAGATATCTATCTGCGGGTAAGCGCTTATGCCACAATACTTTGGTCAACTCCAAACCCTCGAACAGCCTTGGTCAACCCTGGGGGATGTACAATCGGTTCATCAAGACTCGCGACACATTCGTTTTGAGTGTAATGGCCCAATTCTGGTTTTAAGTATTCTTGCAGATAATCTGATTCGCGTCCGCGTTTCGCCCACGGGAACCCTAAAACCCCGTAAATCTTGCGCTGTCACCCAACCCGATGAAGAATGGTCTGCGGTGGACTATCAGTTAAACGAAACCGAAGACGCGGTAGAAGTTACCACCTCCAGAATGCGCGTGCGAGTTCAGCGCCATCCTTGTCAGGTGCAGTGTTTTACTCCAGAGGGTCAACCCTTTGCTCAAGATACTGCAATCGCACCCAATCCGCACGAAGAATTTCCCTCGCCTAACCATAACCCACAAGCCTCCGTGGGGTGGCGCTTAAACTCCATTGCGACATGGAAGCATATTGAAGCCGACGAGCATTTTTATGGGTTTGGCGAACGTACGGGACTTTTAGATAAACGCAGCGAAATTAAAACTAATTGGACGGTAGATTGCTTAGATTACGGCAATCTCACCGATAATATGTATCAAGCCATTCCCTTCTTTATGGCATTGCGGCCGCAGGTGGGATATGGGCTATTTTTTCATACCTCGTTTTGGAGTCAGTTTGATATTGGGGTATCGCAACCCGGCGTTCTGCGTTTAGAAGCCCAGACGAACGAGTTAGATTATTACCTAATTTACGGCCCGGAACCCGCGCAAATTCTCCAAACCTATACGCAACTAACCGGACGAATGCCTTTACCGCCAAAATGGGCTTTAGGCTACCATCAATGTCGCTGGAGTTATGAGTCTGAGGATATTGTACGCAAGTTAGCCCAGGAGTTTCGCGATCGCAAAATTCCCTGCGATGTCATTCATCTCGATATTGATTATATGCGCGGTTATCGCGTGTTTACCTGGAGTCCTAAGCGTTTCCCTCACCCCAAACAACTCTTAGGCGACTTAGCCGAGGATGGGTTTAAGGTTGTCACCATTATCGATCCGGGGGTGAAGTACGAACCAGAGGGGGACTACTCGGTATTTGATGAAGGGGTACAAAGAGATTATTTTGTTCGCAAAGCTGACGGACAGTTATTTCACGGCTATGTGTGGCCCGATAAGGCGGTGTTTCCCGACTTTTTGCGGGCCCCAGTGCGCGACTGGTGGGCGCAGCAGCACAAAGATTTAACTGAGATTGGGGTGGCCGGAATCTGGAATGATATGAATGAACCTGCGATCGCGCTTCGTCCCTTTGGCGACAGTCACGAGAAAATAGACTTTCCCCTAGATTCTCCCGTAGGCGAACCGGACGAGGGCATGACCCATGCAGAAGGACATAATTTGTATGGGTTAATGATGGCGCGATCCGCCTTACAAGGATTGAAACAGGGACGTTCCCAGGAGCGATCGTTCGTTCTAACGCGGTCTGGCTTCGCTGGAATCCAACGCTACTCTGCTGTATGGACGGGGGATAATCAGTCCCTTTGGGATCATTTAGAGATGTCTATGCCCATGCTGTGCAACTTGGGTTTATCGGGCGTAGCGTTTGTTGGTGCAGATATTGGCGGGTTTGCGGGGAATGCAACGGCGGAAATGTTTGCCCGGTGGATGCAGTTGGGAATACTGTATCCCATGATGCGCGGTCACTCTGCCCTTTCAACCGCTCAACATGAACCGTGGGTATTTGGCGAGCAGGTGGAGCAGATTTGCCGAGAATATCTCAATTTACGCTATCAACTCTTGCCCTATTTGTATACCCTCTGTTGGGAAGCTGCCACCACAGGCGCGCCGATTCTGCGACCCATGTTGTATCATTTCCCCAACGATACCCATACTTATACGTTGCACGACCAGGTAATGTTAGGCCCCTGGTTAATGGCCGCTCCAGTGTATCATCCTGGGGTAGAGTATCGGGCAGTTTATTTACCCGATGGCGAGTGGTACGACTGGCACAGTGGCGAGTCCTATCAAGGCCCAACGCATATCCTCGCCCATGCCCCCATAGAACGGATGCCCCTGTATGTGCGGGCGGGTGCTATTATCCCAATGGCTCCTGTGAAGCAATATGTGGATAAGCAACCGTTAGAAACCCTGACGCTACGGGTTTGGCCTGGCGAGGGAGAATGGACGATGTATGAGGATGACGGACACAGTTTTGAGTATCAGCAGGGGGCTTTCTCAACCACAACCTACCGCGTCAGTCGCGAGGGCGAAAAAGTCCGGTTTGAAGTCTCGGCGCGTCAAGGAGAATGGAAACCCCCGCAACGAGAAGTGGTTGTAGAGGTGGTAGGTGTTGGCGAACAGCACTTTAGTGATGATGGGAGCGATCGCACTATGGTCCTATAACACCCAGAAACCCAGTTTTTAGTGCAAGTCGTCATCAAAACTGGGTTTCTCGTTTCTTCTTGTAACCCAATTTAGGTAGTTAGCTTGCCTCTGGATCTTCTGGCGTTTCACCAATCGCGAGTTGCGAGGAATGCCGAATGTGAAGAATACGAACCGTAGACACTTCTTCTAAAACAGTAAACAGGATGCGATACAAATTACGCTTTTGACCGTAGAGAAGTTGCCGAATCTCCTGGCTAAAATATTCATTTTCTTTCGCAAGCGGACATCGTTTCGGCATAGTCGATAAAGACTCAATTGCCTTAAGCAGCCCACTATACCATTGACTTGCTTGAGAGGGAGAAGTAACCTGCGATAGTCGCAGAAAGGCGCTATCTACTTCCGCTGTCGCTATGCTTGAAATTTCAATACGATAGGTCATTCTGGCAGGTTGTACTTACGACGCTGTTCCTCAGCAAATTCATTGAAAGAGCGGAAATTTCCTGCGTCAAAATCCTCTAATCCCTGCTGAATGCCTTTTATAGCCTCTTCCGAATCTTGTGTTTCCCACTCAAGAACGCTTGCCAAAAGCTCGCTAGCAACAATACTAATATCTTGCCCTCGGTGGATAGCTTTCTTGCGTAGCTGTTCTTCTAACTCTGGGGTCAGATTGATCGCGATCTCCATCAGTCGTTCTCCTACAATAGTAACCAATTATTTTAACAAGTTCTCGTATTGGTCATGTTCGCCAATCCAGAACCAATAATAATCATCCCCTTTTTTCAGACCCAAGGCGCGATATCCACCACTAATGCGAACAGACCAAAGATTCTTACCAACTTTTTTAAAGTGCAGCGAGGGATGAAGTGAATTCTCTTTCCAAAGCTTGTAAGCCTTCCGCGCTTGTTCCTTCAAATCGGGTGACAATTCTGCATAGGCTTTCCAAAACTCAGCCGTTGCGAAGGACTTCATCTAAATTCCTCACCTGATCATTGGCTATATCTGCTTCCGCTTGAGCAATTAGGTCATCTAATTTACCGGATACCACATCCGCTTCGATTTGCCGATCCCACATTTCATCAAGATAGTCCTGAAGCCATTTTGCCAAGTCACGGACTTCACCTTCGGATAACTGTCTAATTGCTGATTCAATCTCTAATCGAGTAACCATAGGATTGTTTTATTTTTCAATAATGAAGCTGAATTATAGCTCATTGAGATGTGGGCGCAGTCACAAGAGTTAGCCCTGGCGCTGTGCCAGAAGTTCCTCCCACCTTGCCCAAATCATATCAGTATAGTTTTTGCTATCAATGCTGTAGGCACCGACAGCGAAACCATCATTCATCTCAACTAAGGCAGTTTGACCTGAAGCTAAAACTCCAAAATCGATCGCATAACCTGCATAAGATTCCTTTGCTTGGTCTAATACTTGAATAGCTCGGCGTACTTCTTCAATATCAATCGGAATATCTGCATTCCCAGCATACCAATCCACGTTCCTGATTTCAGAATGAACCACATAAATTCGGTACTCACTGAGCCAATCAACCACTTCAGAACACAGAACCTTTTCTTGGCGTGATACTCCATAGACTTGAGACAAATCGTACTCAGACTCGAACACACATCCTGTAAACCGCTTGCGACGTGTTGCTGGTTTGACAAACGTTGCTCGATAGCGGCCACCTTGTAACCATCTTTCCAGTTCCCCAAGTGTCGATCGCCAGACACGACGATGTAAAAACTCACTCAATGAAGTTGGGTAATCATTAGGTTTAGGTTCGGGAATGGAAAGCTGTTTCAGTGCTCCAGCAATACAAGACATATCTCCAACGAGCAAAGACTCACCATCGAGCGGAAGTTGCCTGCGATGGATGCGCTTTTCGGTATAGAACGTAATTGGAATTCCACGACGCTTAAGTTCTGCAACAACCCTCTGTTCTTCCTCTCCGAGTCGTCCGTTACCCTGTTCCTGAATAAAGGCTTTAGAAATCATGCTGCCTCATCAACGAGCTTGAGATACAAACCTCCAGTAGCTAGAGAGCTAACGTCTCTGCATGATTGTACAGTCTCGTTATCACTGACTTTTGGGTCGGCGAACAGCGCTTTAGTGATGATGGAAGCGATCGCACTAACACCAAGAAACCGGGTTGTAGCTAGAAACCCGGTTTCTTTGCGTATGAACGTTGATTTTATGCCCCAGTGGGTTCGGAATAGCCTTGCAGATTTTCCGGTTCAAATTGACGCAGGACGCGAGTTGCTTGGCGGGTGAGTTCTTCGCTACCTTTGACGATAATCAGGTACTTTCCAGCATTGAGGCGGTTGCGGTAAGGTAAGGCATCGCCACTTCCGACGGTTAAGCCCACTCGTCCCCCAACAACAAAGGCACCTAGCGCCCCCGAAGCAGCGCCGAGAAAACCTCCAATAATGGGATTCAGGAAACCTCCTCCGGGGATAATTGTAATTCCGGTGAGTATATTGAACAAATATCCGGCAGCGAAACCAAAGGGAATCAGCCAGTAAACTAAGCGAGTTGCCCCTTTAATGGCTTGTTTATTGGGGTTAATTAACCCATACTCATCAGCACTTTTATAGCCTTTTCCTAAAATGTCTACTTGGTTTGCAGATAAGCCTTCTTGTTCTAAGGCAGAATAGGCTTGTTCGGCTTGGATGCGGTCGGATAAAACGGCGACAAGGTAATTCACGATTTAACTCAACTTTTGCTAAAACTTTTTCTAAGACTGAAACTTAATGCACATCAATAATCGGTTGCAGCAGCAGGGAAACTGCGCCAACGACAACAAACGATAGACTTACCCAAAAGAAGATTCTCATTTACTTTTTCCTAAATATTAAGCTTTTCTGGCATTGTAGTGAGGAAAGATTGGGGGCATACTCCCTCTAGGGACAGAATCAATATCAGTACAAGCAATTCATTCAATAATGCTATAGGATTAAGCTCTACAGGTTTCTTCTATTTAGCTAACCTCTGATGGTTTTCAATTGAATTGAGTGTTGGGTTTCCTCCATTCAGCTAGCCTCTGATGGTTTTCAATTGAATTGGGTGTTGGGTTTTCTCTATTCAGCTAACCTCCGATGTTTTTAATTGAATTGGGTGTTGGGTTTCCTCCGTCAACCCAACCTACTAGCGCGTCTAAAAAAAGATGGCGAATTTGAAGAGACGCCATCTGTAGGGTTTACTATTTCTAATTAGGATTGAAATCCCTAAAAGAGATTTCTCAATTCTTTAAAGGGGCGCTATTTCATCTCTCTATAGCGTGACATTGGTTGGCATAGGACAGGAAACATTGGTTCCACCTAAACCGCAATATCCACCGGGATTTTTGGCGAGGTACTGTTGATGATACCCTTCAGCATAGTAGAATTCAGGGGCATCGATAATTTCTGTCGTAATCTTACCGTGACCTGCTTTACTCAAGGCTTCTTGATAGGTGTTGCGAGAAGCTTCAGCCAGTTGTTTTTGGGCTTCTGAGTAGGTGTAGATACCGGAACGATATTGGGTTCCTACGTCGTTTCCTTGGCGCATTCCTTGGGTGGGGTTGTGGCTTTCCCAGAAGACTTTGAGTAAGTCGCCGTAGCTGATGACTTTGGGGTCAAAAACGACGAGAACGACTTCATTATGTCCCGTCATTCCACTACAGACTTCTTGATAGGTGGCGTTGGGGGTATAGCCGCCTGCATAGCCTACGGCGGTGGTAAAGACGCCTTCTTGCTGCCAAAAACGGCGTTCTGCACCCCAGAAGCAACCTAGACCAAACATGGCGAGTTCTAAACCTTCGGGAAACGGGGGTTTGATGGGATTACCATTAACGTAGTGGCTATTGGGGACAGGGATGGCTTCAGACCGTCCGGGTAATGCCTCGGAGGGGGAAGGCATGGAAGCTTTTTTACCAAATCCAAAGATTGCCATGAGTTTTAGAATGAATGCGATCGTGATACTTCGATCTTAAACAATCTTAACCTCTGGGGAAATAGCAAATCGGATCGGTAATCTGGGGTGGGGTGAAAGAAAAAATCGCGCCCCATCGTTCTCGGTTCCTTCGTAAACTCCCTAGGACTAGACTTCTCAACTCAAGCGGTGTCGGGTACTCAAGGTCATTCACTTCAAGGAAGTCAAACCGGAATACCTTGAGTACCCGTAACACCGCACAGTCAAGAGGAGGCTAGTGATGCGTGTGTGAACTCAGCGCAAGGGCGGCGATACACCGTCCAAATTGCAAGGATTGTTGACCGAGGTACGATGGGATGCGATCGCTTAACGACACTGGCGAGCGTGTTGCATTCTCAGTGCCAGAATATGCTCGCATGGCCCTTTGTACAGCTTATTTTGCTGGTGCCAGTTGCAAGTACATTCTGCTTGAATCATACGCTCATCGCGATCGCACGTCAATGTCGGGTTATACTCGCGACTGTTTTCCTTGACTGTACCCTGAAGGGCGATATTTCCCGCCGTATCGCTAGTTGCGGAAGTTACGGTTATGGCGTTTTGGCTTAGGAAGCGGGTGGCTTTCTCCTCGCGTTCGTTCGCAAAGCGCAACCGTTCCATCGGTAAGGGTTCGCGACTGAGTTCTCGCAAGCGATAGACTTGTTTATTCAGGTCGTAAATAGCCCGTCCTGCTTGAGTATAGGCCCCTAACGCCCCTAAAACGGCAGTACGGCTTAAATTCAAGCGGTCTGCGAGGGAGTCGGCGGTTTCTCGCCAGGTTTCCCGCAAGGCTTCAAAGACGCGCTGCTGCGTATAGGAGTCTACATCGGCGCGGGGGGCCATTAGGTCAAAGTTCCCAGCTTGGGCCCAGTCGTTGGCCGTCCAGCCAGAAAGCCCTAAAGTAAAGGACATATCGCCTAAATCGGCAACGTAAAATGAAGGCATTCCCGTACCTAACAGATGGACGGTGAATTTTTGGGTAATGGGAATCAGACGTTCTAAAATATGCAGGCGTCGGCGTCCCCAAACGCGAATCATTTGTTCGTCGGAACCCAGGTAGGGGGAACGGGGACAGGTTAGTTCAATATCCCACGGTTCAAAGACGATTTTAATCGGTTGTCCGGGGGTGAGGTGGTAGCGGAGGCTGCGAGGTCCTTTCTTTTCTTTGTGGCGGCGCAGAATCAGGCATAAATTATAAATATCCATTGGATGCAAGTCGAAGCGAATGGCGGGAAGGGACATCGCCGAACTGACTTGCAAAAAGCCTCTGACCCAACTTTCGGGTAAGTCGATTTTAACTTCTTTGAAGGTTTCTTCGTGGGTGGTTTGGACTTCAAAGCCGGAAGGGTCAACTTGAAATTGGGTGGTTTTGTAGCTGCGAATTTTCTGGAATTCGTCGTATAAGGCGGCGGAGTAATCGATATTGGTGGTACCGCAGGCGAATTCGTTGATATTTTTAAAAACCTCGTAGCTTGCGCCTAAGCGTCCGTAGGTAGATTCATCCTGGCTGAAACATTCAAAGAAGATTTCATCGGGGTGAACGGTAATAACTGGATCGAAAACGAAGTAAAAGTCAAGTTGTTGTTGAAAAACGTAATTTTGAAAGCGGCTTCTAGCGTCCCAATAGGGTTTGCGGCGTTCCCAACTATTTTGATAGAGTTGGTAGAGTTCGGCTTGCAGTTCTTTGATTTTCTGCTTGACTTCTTGGCGTTGATTGGTAATCTCTACCCAATCTAAATTTTCCTCTTGTTTTGCCCGCCATTCTTTATACTGGGTTTTATCTTTGGGCTTAAAGCGCATATCGGAAACGACGACATCGTGTAGGGCGCTGATGGCTTCCCGGAAGGCGACATTTTTATTTAATTCGCCGATAAAATAGGTAGGCGGGCGTTTGGTATCGGGGGAAAAGGAAAGTTGAGTTTCAGAAGCGCGATCGCGCACGCTTGTACTACCCTTATAAGCATAACTAAATTCCATACCTTGACCTCATCTTAAACTTGAGTGGGAACGGGCTGAATTTGCAGAGGGACAGGAATCTGTGGATATTGTTGATGAATTTTGAGTAAGATTTGAATAGCGGTGGCTTTATCGCCGATAGCCATTGTTAGAGATTGGCGAGTGAGGATTTCAGCGACAATTTGGGCGGCGGCTTCAGTTTTTTGGGATTCTTTTTTCAAGAATTTGAAGATGCGATCTTTGGCAACTCGTCCCCGATTGACTTGACAAAGAACGGTGATAAAATAGGGCATCAACTGACGCAATCGTTCTAGGTTATTTGCGGCGTAATTTTCGAGATAATGACTCGCGAAGAGTTGCATATCCGCTGAAGGATGTTCGCTGAATTTGAGTAAGTATTCGGTGCCATAATCTTGTTCAAAGTAGCGCGTTACTAAGTCTCGTCCAAACTGGCGCACATCATCGCGGATGCTATCGCAAACTAGAATCATGACATCCGGCGTCCAATCTTCAGGGATGAATTGGGTATTGAAAAATTGATGGGCAAATTCGCGGCTATCTTGCCATTTTGACTCTAGGATGCGAACGGCAGCAAGTTTAGCTTCAGTGGAGTTGCGAATCTTATCCCGATTGCTGACAAACATCTGTCTAGCCGCTTCTCGAACGGCTAAAATTTGATGGCTAGCCAGTTTGACAAGTTCAGCCACCTCAAACTCTAGCACCCAATCGGAGGCATGACGCAGCAGGACAACTCCCCCTAACTCTTGGGCGGCTGAAGACTTGGCTTGGAGTAATTTTAAGTTAATCTCTCGTTCAATGTTATCTTGCCATTGGGGAAGACTTTTGAGTAATTGCACTACGTCATTGTGAACGCCCTCGTGTTTTTCGGGTGACAGCAGAACTTCGATTAAATCTGTGGCGATTTGCGTACTAAAATCAGGATAGCGATCGCCTAAGCGGCGAATGGTCGATTGAATCCCTGCGCGTAGGTCAGGAACGGAACTCACCGCCATTGCCACTAACAAAGTGCGATCGCGCATGAGTCTATCATCAGGTAATTGTCCCAAAATCCGTACCCCAATTACCCGAACCGCTTCATAGGGCGACTCTATCAGAGATTCAATCAAATTCGGCGGTAACTCAACGGCGGGTGTAGCGTGGTTGAGGAGAATTCTCGCCCCCGTTTCTTGCACTTCCGGTAGCGGATGGCGCAATAAATCTATGACAACGCCTAACCCAATTTGACGTAACTGCGGCGCAAAGCAAACAACCAGCGTTTCGCCAACCTCTTTCGCCAGTTCCGCTTGGGCAGGAGTCAGCGAGATTAAGCCTGCAATAATTCTACCGATTAAGACTTTTGCCGTTGCATCGCTAATTACAGAACTACTGAGCAAGCGACGAGCAAAGGCACGAGTGTCTGTATACTCAGAGAGGACTAAATCTGCAATGAACTGACTAGATTCTAGATAGCGTTCCCGGTTGGCTTCAATCCAACTATAGGCCCCGGCGCGGGCAACGGGTGAAACGCAACGAAGCACAGCTAAGATTAACTCAAAATCTGCGGATTGATGATAGCCATTCTGAACGATTAGATCGTAAGCCAGTTTAGCCGTAACTTCGTAAGGTTTCCCAACCAGTTGCACCAGGGTAGCTAAACTCAACGTCTGGCAAAATTGCCCTTGTTCTCTCAGCGCTTTTGCAGCAAACTGATGGACGGGTAAACATTCGCTGGCTTGCAACAGTTGCAGCAAAGCCTCTGGATGATTGTCCCACAACTGGGGAAACGCTTCTTCCCGGACTTCAGATACCCTTTCTGAAGCAGACAGGCGGGTACGCCAAGCCGTTGTACCTGGCGCTAAATAGAAATCGGGGCTATTTTCATGCAGAATATGATTGAATGTCAGATATCCAGCAAAAGCCCCCCACTCAATTTTCTGCTGAGTGGCTGCACCTGTTTGATAATTCCAACGATAGAGAACCGTAGACTTGACAGGTTGGGCATCGCGATCGCAGTATTGCAGCAATAGAGATACTGCGATCGCAATATAGTCTGGGTTGTTGGCTTCTCCTAATTGCTTTAGACTGCGCCACATTCGCCGCTTGAAATATTCGCAAGTCCGATTGCTGTAAGCTAAATGACTGTTAGGGCTGCGAATTTCATTCGTAAGGGCATGGGTGGTAATATATTCGCCGCGTCGGGTTTCTGGATTGTAGCGATATTCTTGATTCGAGAGATAGCCAACGCCCGGTACATTCACTCCCCAGCGATTATTAACATAATAGCGGGGTTCTGATTCAAAGCGACGGACGAGAATCGCGAACACTTCTGCATCGCGGCGATACTCAGCCATTTTGAAGATATGGCGGATGCGTTGAAAGAAGTTCGGGCGAAAACTAACGGTTTTTAAGAGGTTGAGTAAAACTGGGCGGGTATAGGCGTTATCAATTTGGTAGAACCTATCGAGAACCGCAAAATGCTGATAATCTGCACTTTCAAGATAGCGATTCAGTTCGGCGGTGAGGGCTTCAATACTGCCATTTTGCGCGAGGGAACGCAACTCAGGCGGCAAGAATTCAATCATCTCCGATTGTAAATCCGCTTGGGTCTGCGGATCGGAGAGTTTAAGAATGGCTTCAAAAGCGATACGGGCAACAAATTCAGGTGTTGCCGAATTTTGGTAAAGCTGAATCAGGGCTTCTAGCGCCCCTTCTCCCCCACAGTAACCCAACGCCCAAGCAATACAATAATCGGTTAACGCATCGTGCTTGCCTAAAAGTTCCAAGAGTTGGGGCGTTGCTTCACTCATGTGCAACTCTCCCGCCCGCCAAATTACCCGCGATAAGGGCCATTTGGGATTTCCTCGCCCTGCAAGACGTTCTAAGATTGCCTGTTCCCGACTGGTAAAGGTAACTTTTGGGGTGGTTTCCGGGGCTGAGATGGGTTCTGAAACGTCGTGATAGCCTTTTTTGGTCTTTTCACTCACTAGCTTGTCAAAGACCTTTTCAGCCTGCGCTAGCGGGACGGGGGTGGTAGTTTTCACCCCTTCCTTTAAGGTCGTTCCTCGTCGTCCGTAGCGAAAATTGACGAGATAGCCGCCCTCAGTTTGACACAAATCCACTTCATAGACTTTATCTGAAGACCCTTCCTGACAATGGAGCGTTGTCCGTTTCAGCAGTTGCATTCATCCGCCCTCAGTCGCGCATCAGCCAATTTTAACCCGAACTCAGGATGGGCGCGGCCCACCCTGTTTGCAACCTGAATTAATCGATGGATAAGCCTTTAGAGGCTAACCACTCGCGGTTATACAGCCGAGACTGATAGCGCGAACCCCCATCGCACAATACCGTGACAATAGTATGACCTGGCCCCATTTGTTTAGCAAGGGCAACTGCCGCGCCGACGTTAATCCCGACAGAACCGCCCATAAATAGACCATCTTTGCGTAACAGTTGATAAATGACGCGCAGGGCTTCTGGATCGTCTACTTGGATGGCATCATCAGTAGGAACCCCTTCCAGGTTAGCGGTGACGCGACTGTTGCCAATCCCTTCGGTGACGGAGTTGCCTTGGGTAGTAATTTCTCCGGTTTTAACGTAACTGTACAACCCGCTACCCATTGGGTCAGCAACAACGCATTTAATGTTCGGGTTCTTTTCTTTGAGGAACATCGCCACGCCTGCATAAGTTCCTCCAGTTCCAGTCGCCGCTACCCACGCATCCACTTTTCCATCCGTTTGCTGCCAAATTTCCGGGCCAGTCGTTTCATAATGAGATTGGCGGTTGGCGAGGTTGTCGAACTGATTCGCCCAAATGGCGTTTTCCATTTCGGCGGCGACTCTGCCGGAAAGTTTAACGTAGTTATTAGGGTCTTTGTAGGGAACTGCGGGAACGGTACGAACTTCTGCGCCGAGGGTTCTCAAGGTGTCGATTTTTTCTTGAGATTGGGTATCGGGGATGAAAATTAGGCATTTATAGCCTTTGGCGTTGCAAATATGTGCTAAACCAATCCCTGTGTTACCTGCGGTTCCTTCAACAACGGTTCCACCCGGTTTGAGCAAGCCTTTTTCTTCTGCATCTTGGATAATATAGAGGGCTGCCCGGTCTTTAACGGAACCGCCAGGGTTAAGAAATTCAGCTTTCCCCAGGATTTCGCATCCGGTTTCCTCGCTAAAGCTGTTGAGGCGGATTAGGGGGGTGTTACCCACGGTTGCAATAAATCCGTCTTTAATATCCATTCTGAATTGTCACCTTAGTTTTCGCCTATCAAGATTTTGACTTATATTGAGTGCTTCTCTGAGTGCTTCTCTGAGTGCTGAGTGTAAAGTGCTGAGTGCTGAGTGGGGAAGTGAGTGCTGAGTGTAAAGTGCTGAGTGCTGAGTGGGGAAGTGAGTGCTGAGTGTAAAGTGCTGAGTGCTGAGTGGGAATAGAGTGCTGAGTGTAAAGTGCTGAGTGCTGAGTTCCGTAGCTTGCACACCAAGTAGCGGTGTTCCGAGATCCGAGAAGTATAGTAATAAGTCAGTATTTACCCCTTCTTCCCCCCATCTCCCCATCTCCCCATCCCCCCACCCTTCTTCCCCAACTCCTAACTCCCAACTCCCAATTCCCTTCTTCCCCCCATCCCCCCACCCTTCTTCCCCAACTCCTAACTCCCAACTCCCAATTCCCTTCTTCCCCAACTCCTAACTCCCAACTCCCAATTCCCAAAAAAAGGCGGGTACTTCCCACCTTTTTGCTGACTTTCTGCAAGTTTGGGTTAGTTGTAGATGTTCTCGGTTTGGAAGGAGGTTTCGGTTGTGGACGAAGTTTTGACTTTGGCTTTGGCTTTGGCTGCGCTTTTTTTCAGGGCTTGCAGGCGGGCTTCGTATTTGACGCGCTGGCGTTTTTTCAGGCTTTGTTCAATTAAAACTTTCAGGGCGCTGCCTAGACTTTTGTAGGCGTTAGGCAAAGTATAGCCAAAACGGGTGGCAAGTGCGATCGCCTTTTCGTCGGCTTCAATCGCTTCTTTGAGGTTGCGTTCGCTGTTATTCTTTTGGAAGAGTCGCCAGCCGGATACGCCACACAAAGCCAGGGCGAGGATGAGTAATAATCCATCTTGTACCCATAATTCGCCGACTGCACCGCCTAAACCGATGGCGAGGGCAGCCATTTCCCAGCCGTCTTTGGGGATGGTATCATTTTGAATCCGGGCAACTTCGTGCCAAAAGAGCAGGTTGCGTTGGTCGATGGCGAGTTGATCCCATTTGGCGAGATCGATTTGGATTTCGACCTCATCATTGCCTATTTCTTCTGAGCGAATCAAGGGTGGGTTAACTTCTGCGGTTCCTTCTACCATGACCCAACTTTGCAATTCGGGTGGAAGCAAGCCTTTTAAGCGCCGAAGTTCGTTCATTTCAGCTCTAGCCGAAGAAGTCGCATAAGATGTCATATATTCAGTCCTAGCACGCTGGCTTTCAAACAATAAGTGTGTTTTTTAGGAGTATATCCTGCTCAGACCTATAGAACAGATCCCGGAATGCCGATCGCGGTTCTCCTATTTATTATTGTGCCTTGTCGGTTGCGATCGCGTCTTTATGACTCGGCAATCTTCTGACCGTTTCGCAGTTCCTTGAAGGATCGGATACTATATTGCAATCCTACAATCAGTAAGGCTGCGACTAATCCAGCGGCTAAGGCGGGGACGAGAATTCCCAAGACGGATAACACTACGGAACTGCCTGATTCTAGGGTAGCAATTAAGCTATTGCCTAAGCCTCCGGTGAGGGCGGTGGAGGAGAGGCGGGTTAAACTTAAAACGCCTTTGACAATTCCGGCGGCGCTTCCTCCTGCAATGACGGCGGTTGTCCATTGCAAGAGGGGATCGTTACTGGGAACTAAGGCGGCGGTAATTAGGGTACTGACGGCGATCGCAGCAGGCGTTGCTAGGATATCGAGTAAGTTATCCACAAACGGGATATAGTAAGCTGAAATTTCGACGACGGTGGCGATCGCAAATGCCCATAAAGCGGGTTGGGTGGCTAGCCAGCTAAAGTTATCGGCTAAGGGGACATGACCGTAGATTGCAGCTAAACTCAAGACCAGAGGCGGGACAAAAATCCGAAAGCCGCACGCTGCACTCAGGCTTAAACCAATGCAAATACTTAAGAATAAGGTCATAGGAAGGGATGATGATGCATCTTAGCTTCAGCTTAACGAGTAGAACTCTCGCTTAACCATGCGTCTGAGATTCGGCTTACCCTACCTTAAATTATTCCTTGGAATTCCAAGGTTGGGCGGCGAGAACGGCTACTGTGACTAGACCGGCGATCGCGCCGAGTTGGACAAGCGGCTGTTTGGCTAGCCAGTCGGAAACGCTGGGGATAACGGCGTCGGTGTAATCTCCATCCACGCGGGTTTGAGTGGGAATGGGTTCGTACAGGTTGTTCGGATCGTCTTCGGCTTTGGGTTGTTGCGATCGCTGTAGCGGAAACCCGAACCATAATAGTAGACGATCGACCAAACCCGGAGAAAGGCGCTGCAACCCATCTAAGATGCGCCCCGCATCGCCGACAATGAAGTCGCGGGTGGGATGTTCGGCGGTATAGAGAATCGCATCTGCAACCAACCTCGGATCGTAATAAGGGGGAATTCCGGCGGGTTTGACGCCTATGCGGGTTCTCGCGTTATTCCAAAATGGGGTATTAATGACGGCGGGTTGAATTCCGGTAACGCTGATAGGGATGTTCTGATGCATCAATTCCACGCGCAGAGATTCTAAAAACCCTTCTACTCCATGTTTAGCAGCAGCATAGGCACTTTGCAAGGGGAGCGATCGCCGTCCTTCCATCGAAGAGACATGAATTAACGCCCCTCGTCCTTCTTGCTTTAAATAGGGTAGCGCGGCCATTGCGCCGTAGACTTGTCCCATTAAACTGACATCAATGACGCGCTGAAACTCCTCTGGGGTTGTCTCTTCAAATAGCGCAATTACAGCCGTTGCAGGCAAATGTACCCAGGTATCCAAACGTCCATAGGTGGTAACGGTTGTCTGGGCGATCGCCTTCACTTGCTCAAATTCTGTCACATCTGCGAGCGCAACTGTCACCTCGCCTCCAAAACGGCGAATTTCCTCAGCTACAGAGGCGAGTTTGGCTTCGCTTCTCCCGGCAATAACGACTTTTGCACCCTGTTGGGCAAACCGCAAGGCCGTTTCTCGCCCAATACCGCTACTTGCGCCAACGACAGCGACGACTTGTTCTTGAATGGGTTTGAGTTGCATGATTTACAATACTTAACCGACTGCCTTTGAGCATAGCGATCGCGCTTACAGCTAGCGTCTGTCCAATGAAAGAGTCGAGACGCGTAAGGCAGACTACCGAGTTTTTTGGGTTAAGATATCAGCGAGTTCTTGCGCTCTGCGGACGCAATCTCCGAGGGCTACCCCATCGGTATAGTTGCTGCAAATATGCAAACCGGGGAACGGGGCCAAACTTTGGAAAATGGTTTGCAAGCGCTGGTGATGACCTAGATTATATTGGGGAATCGCCCGCTTCCACAGATGAACCGCTAGCACCTTGGGCTGAACCTCTTGCTGGAGGAGGATGCGGCGGATATCTTGGTGAACGGCTTGAGCAATGGGATTCCCGTCGAGATTGCTTCGCGAATCGCGGTCTAAGTCTAAAATGCCTGGATCGGTTGCGCCGCCAATATAATTGGTGAGTAACTGCCAGCCTGGGGGGACTCGTCCGGGAAACAGGCTAGACGACCAGATTGTCCCTAGAGTGCGGATTCCTTCGCTACGCGGAATCAAATGCCCAAATCCCTTTAAAGGCTGCTTCAAGGCTGATTCTGGGTAGGCTAAGACGACGTTTGCCACCGGGGGATACTCAATCGCTCGCAAAGCTTGGCTGGCAAGGGGCGCGATCGCCTCTACAATCTCTGCGGTAATATAAGCAGGCGTTGTCAACACCACATGGCGAGCTTCTACAATCTGCGTTCCCTCTGGGGTACCGAATTCTGCAATATAGCTTTGGCGCGTTGTTGGGGTAATTTGCAGCAACCGCCAATTCAACCGCACCGCATCGCCTAATTTGGCCGCCAGCGCTTGGGGTAGCATTTGTAACCCTTGTTGAAATGACCCTAACTCCCCAGGTCGCGTTTTAGGTAAGCTTGGATCGACCGGGACTTGCGGCTGAGATTTGGCCTTCATCCGCGAGAGAATCGCCCCGGCCACTAAACCGCCGCCAACGCCCTCTAACTGAGCAATTCTCCGAAAGGCTGCCGCCGCACTCAATTGATTCACATCTCCGGCATACACGCCAGAGACAAACGGCGTTACCAGCCTTTCCATCACCTCTTCACCGAGGTGGCGCTGGAAAAATTGAGCCACCGTCTCTTCTGAGCCTTGTTGAGAAAACTGCTCGCCCAACGGGGGGCGGACAAAACCGATGGCACCCAATCCAGCCCTGAGTTTACCCGGCCAACTGAGTAACGGCGTCCCAATCGCCGCCGGGGGACTCATGGGAATCGCTTGCAAGCGCCCTTGCCTGTACACAAAACGCGGTAAGCGCCGGTCGGCAAGAATCATGTCTTTCTCTAATCCAGCATCGACAATTAGCCTTAAAAGAGCGGGTGTCGGCGCGAAACTGTTCGGCCCTTCCTCCCACAGAAAACCATCCGCCTGACCCGTTGTGATATTCCCCCCAATGCGGTTTTGACTTTCGCAGACTAATACTTGGGTCTGCCGTTGTTGCAAGGTAAAGGCAAGACTTAAACCGCTAATTCCTGCCCCAATAACGAGCGTATCAAGGGGGTGAGATGGAGTGGCCAGATCGGTGAAAGACATGAAATTCAGGCAGTGTAATTAAATAAAGCGTCGAGATAAACTCTAGCAGCTCGACGGTAACTGGTTTGAGTTTCGGGGGTTTGGCTACTCCCATTTTGCAGCAAAAAAAGGGACAATGCAGCCGAGAAAACCCGGTCTTGATCCCAGTCTGGGTGATTTTCCAGGTAGTTCTTGATGGATTCGTGCAAATCTTCTGGAATTTCCGCCAGGATACTCACGGTTGTATGCATGAGTGCCTCAACTTCGATCTTCGTAAATGGACATACAAACCTTTTTGCTAGTGCCAAAGCAGTAGCAATTGATAGCTGCACCCTAGGGAACCTGCCCTAGGGCCTGACCGATCGATTTAGGTTGGTCGCATCATTGTGCGCTATCAGGGGGGAGGGTTGTCAATGCTGCGAAATGTTACAAAAGCCTTTAGGTAAAAAAAAGATTTACGAGAGCAATAGGGTTTGAGGCTATTTTTTGTTACACAACTTCATATTTTGAGACAGCGATCGCCCTCATTCTGGGAATTTGCCAAAATCCCCAGGCAACTCGCAAACCAGTCTAGTTTCCGCACTTGCCTGTGGAAAACTCCCCGGAACCTGTGGAAAAAGTCATTTCAACCTGTGGAAAAGGTGTGGAAGTTTTGGGGAAAAGTCTGGGGAATGATAAGAATTACAAAAATTTGGAAAATTCAGCCTAGGAGTGCAACTTGCGATAACTCAGCAACCAGTTGGCGGCGGTGGCGCGACGGGTTTGTCTGGGGCCAAACTCGCCAATTTTATACCCTTTGAATCCCAATTCTTCCTTAAGCAGTTGTTTATTCTCCGCCGGGATAGACCGGGTAAGCTTAACGGTGGGCGGACGGTTGGCGATAAAATCGGGCGGTTCGGGGTATTCTTGCTTCCAGTCTTCAGCGACGTGGGTGGTATCCCAAGTTTGGCTATTGTCGTCGTAGCGATAGCCTAGATAATGCCAGAGCAAGCGGTTAACGGTGGCATCGTCTATTTTTTCCTCTAAGATTGCCCAAAGGGTTTCAGTATTTAAGGGCGGTAGTTCAGACATGAATCGATCGCGAGTCAATTAACCTACATCAATCAGCATAGAGCGATTGGGTTCCATAAGATGCGCTAGAACTAAGAAGGGATGCTTAGGAGCGATCGCAATGGCTTATCAGGCTGATTTAGGGAACGGTCAAAAGATTTATTTAGAAAATCGCGGTACCCAGACTTATGTTACGCTCGCCAGTAGCAGTTCCGGACAGCAGCAGCAGTCGAGTACGGGAATTGAAACGGGGACTTGGACGCAACCTCCCCAGTTAACGCAAACGCCATCAGGGGTAAACGTGGAAGTGTTTACTCAAGACGGTTCTCGCTTTATTCAAGTCCAAGGGAGTAGCGTCAGCGTTTCCGTCCAGTCTCCCGGATCGGATCGCGGCGATGCGTTACCCTTGCGTCAAACCTCCAATGCACCCACCCTTCCCCCCATAGAACCGATGCAACCCATGCAACCCATGCAACCGATGAAAATGGGGGATATGGAAATGAACCTGAATTCAATGGAAATGCGAATGGGGGATATGGAGATGCGGATGGGGAAATCAACCCCCAACCGCAGTTTTTGTCCGCAATGCGGCGCGAAAATTGAGAAGAGCGATCGCTTTTGTTCGGCCTGCGGCTATTCGTTAAGCTAAGGGTTTAAGCCCATCACCGTGCGATAGTGGGTTTCCACTTGGGCTAACATGGCAGAAGTGCGATCGCCGCCATCTTTTGAACCTTCAAAGAGTTGTTGTCGCAAAGCCTCTACATCAATCGTTGTTACCTTTCCGGCTGCAACGAGGCGTTTTCCCCTCACCCAAGCACTATGGACAACTTGTACCGGCCGACCGAGAATCAGTAAGCCGATGGGATCGGTTTGGGGTAATAGAGAGAGTTGGGTTAAGTCGTATAAAACTAAATCTGCTTGTTTTCCGACGGTTAGCGAACCCAGGCGATCCTGTTGATTTAAACCTTTAGCCCCCCCCAAGGCCGCCATCTCCACGGCTTGACGAGGGGTAATCCAGTGGCGGTAATCAAAATCGGTGATATTGTGCAAAATCGAACCGATCTTAATCGCTTCGAGTAAATCTTGGGAATCGTTACTGGCGGAACCATCGCAGCCAAACGCCACATTCACCCCAGCTTGACGATACTTGAGAATCGGGGCAATCCCGCTGCCTAAACGCAGATTGCTCAAGGGGTTATGAACGACGGTAGACTGGGTTTGAGCGAGAATTTCAATATCGCGATCGCTTAACCACACGCAATGGGCTAAAGAAGTGCGCGGCCCTAAAAATCCCAAGTGTTTGAGATGTTCAACCGCGCTACAGCCATACTTTTCAGTTGCTAGCTGCTGTTGGGCTTTGGTTTCGAGGAGATGAGTATGACAGCAAATTTGCGCCTGTTGGCTGAGTTCCACGCAACCTTCAAACAACGCATCGGAACAGAGTTGCATTCCCGTAGGCGCGGCTAGGATATGAATTCCCGCCTCTGGGTTGTGAAATTTGGCGATCGCGGTTTTCAGTAAACTGAGCGTATCGGCCGTATTGCGATAGTAAGGTTCGTGTTGCTGTTGGGTATTGCCATCTGGGATACTGGTCGTCAGCGATTGGTCTTGAATTAACGGCCCAATAAAGGCACGAATTCCCACTTCTTGATAAGCCTTCACCACTGCTGCGATGGTTTCTAATTCTTGTCCGGGAATTAAAACCAAGTGATCCACCACGCTAGTCCCCCCAGAAAGCAGGGTTTCCACCGCCGTCCCCAAAGCACTCAAATAGATTTTCTCTGGATCGAGGGGGGTACCATCATAGAGTTCAGCAATCCATAATTCTAGAGGAAAAGG
Source organism: Desertifilum tharense IPPAS B-1220 (assembly GCF_001746915.1). Lineage (NCBI taxonomy): Bacteria > Bacillati > Cyanobacteriota > Cyanophyceae > Desertifilales > Desertifilaceae > Desertifilum > Desertifilum tharense. The sequence continues at coordinate 17,923 of NZ_MJGC01000066.1, read as the reverse complement.
CGGAATTCTACCGCGCTGCCACATTTCTGAGGAGTGAGTATGGGCATTAACAAAGCCAGGAAGCAAAAGTTTATTGGTTCCATCAACCACCTCGCCCAGGGGTTCTAAACTAGAACCAATCGCTGAAATACCATCGCCCGCAAGATGCACATCAACCGTCTGATACCCCGATTCCACGGGAATTAAAGCATTACGAATCGTAAAACTTACCACTCAGTTAACCTCAAAGCAAAGACTGTACAATTGACCGCCCTAAAAATATTGTCATCTAGATTTCAATTTCAATGGGATTTAGCTTTTGAGACGATTGACACTGCGATCGCCTATTCTAGCGACTGAGGAAACAATGCTATCAATTCTAAAGTTCTGTAACTGCGATCGCGCCCTTGTTCTTCCCAAACCAAAGGTTGATAATCCCCATCGGAAAACGGCTGAAAATTCTCTGGCCAGCAGGCGGTGAGATTACACAATAGTCGAAATTGAAGGGGAGTGGGAGAGGGGTTAACGCGTTCTACTAACACCGTTAAATCGTCCCGTAAGTTAACGAGATCCTTCGCGTAATAACGCGGGAAATAACCCACTTGATACCGATCTGAAGTGCAAAGCAGTAAAGCATTAGAATCGTAGGGGTTTTGGCTTTCGTGGATAATAGAAAGTTGCTCTTGGGGTTGAAGTTGGTGAATCCGATTTTGTGTTTCTGGGGGAAGATGGCTGAGACCATGAGCAAAAAAGTGGATATGATAATGTCCTTGTGGATCGGGTTGGGGAAGCGGAAACACTTCAAGGGTATCGGTAGCACGCTTTCCCCCGCTACGGGCTAGCAACGCAATAGGATCGTCTTCGTGTTGAGCAATGTTTAGCCATTGCACAAAATCGGGATAGTCGGGTCGAGATTGGCGGAGGAGTCGATTCGCAAATAGAGAAAATAGATGGGGAGACTCGTAAACTTCATCGAGTCTGGGAAATGACCATAACGGCTGAAAATTAGCTCTTTTCTGGGCTGTAAGAACGCCTTGAATATAACCAAAGCGATAGAGTTCTCCATCATAGGTTAAACGACCAATGGGAAACCAAGCACGAGAATCAGGATGTTGCCAAGCCAGAAATAAAGTTTTCAAGAAAGTTCCTCCCGCAAACTCAATAGTCTGCTGTGGTTAATGTGAAGAATTTGCCAAACAAATTCAAGGGCTAGGGGCGAAAAGCGATGAGAGGGAAGACAAGTTAATAGCTGCTTGATTTGGGCAAAGGATAAATTAGCTAACTGTTCTAGCCAAATTAATGCTGCATGAGGATAGCGCTTTGAAACGGTGCTAAATGCCTCTAAAGTTGGCAATGGCTTTCGATCTTCAGGCTGCTGATAGAATGCCGATCTAGCACGCCCGACATAACCCTTAACTGAGTTATTTTCAATATATTTTTGACGTTTGGAATCTAATAATTCTCTTCCCAAGCTGGAAGCATGATCGTAACTGGGGGCTAAGTGAACGGATTGATTGGGAGTTTCAATAAATCCCCAGTTTTCATGATGTCTATCGCCATTACCAATCCAGGCATCAAGTAGAAGATATCCCACAAAAGTATCAACTGCTGTGGTAATTCCGGCTGGGGCTATCCAGTTCAAAGGAAGCTTGACTCGCGGATTGGCGATCGCACTCAGTACAATTTCAAGGGTATGCTGGGAAACCCCATAGTCTTGAGCGCGAGGATAATCGGAGTTGAGGCCGGCTAAAATATCATTACCGTGAATCAACGTGCTGTTAGGAACCATCAGGGGAGAAATGACGCCCGGTTTGTCATTCCAGATCGCAAGTTCGTATTCTGCATGAGGTAAGCCTAACAACTCAGCAAATTCAGCCGCAAGTTTTTCCGCCCAATCTTCGCCCGTATTCGGACGCGCTTGTTTAAATAGGCAATATCCCTTCTCTGGATGCTGAAACCAGAATTTGAATTTAGTACCCATTGCTTCTTCAGCGTCAGCCGCATCAACAGGAACTTCTACAATCGAAAAGGGATGACTCATTTTAAGTGAGTTTTTGTTGAATGATACTCAATCCACTCAACCCCATGAGAACCAATAGCAACCAGTCTCCCCAACGAACGTAGAGGGTTTGAGTTTGGCGACGATAGATGGTGTCGGCGTGGGTTTCGTAGGTGTTTAACCCAGAGATCCAGATCGTTCGCCCGTGGGGATCGACAATGCCAGAATAGCCCGTATTGGTAGCGCGGACAATCCAGCGATCGCTCTCAACAGCCCGCATTACATCTTGGGCGTGGTGTTGGGCGGGCATGGTGGCGCTGTAATGGGCGTTATTGGAGGCGGTGATAATAAATTCTCCCCCTGCTGCGGTTTGGCGGCGGAAATGGTTGCCGAAAGCAGAATCATAGCAGATACCCACAATGGCGCGACCAAAAGGGGTATCAAAAATTTGCTCTGAGGAACCGGGGGCTAAATGGGCATCGAGGGGCGAAAGGCGGTTAATGAGTTGCCCTAGGATATCTTCAAAAGGGATATATTCACCCAAAGGCACGAGTTTAACTTTATCGTAGCGGCTATAGATTTCTCCATCCCCGGTAATGGTCAACAGGCTATTGGTGAGGCGGCTTCCCTGGGTGCTAAAGGTTCCCAACCACGCCACGGTATTTTCTCTTAAAATCGCTTGTTGAAAGCTGCTGTAGCGGCGGTTTTGTTCGTTCCAAATGAAGGGAAGGGCGGTTTCTGGGGTGAGAACGGCATTCACGCCTTGGGCGACTAAGGTTTCATAGCCTGCGGTGTAGCCTTCAATGGCTTTTCGCAACCCTTCAGGAAAGAGTTTAATCGTGTTGGGGATATTACCTTGAATGATGCCAACTCTTAAGGCGGTTTCGGGGGTTGGGTTTAAGGGCGCTTGCAGGAGGGATGCGCCGATGAGGTGTAAGCTGAGGCAAAGCCCGATGGGAAGGGTTAAAAATAGGGGGCGCGGTTTGGTTGGGGTGGCTTGGGCTAATAACCATTCTGCAATTAAGCCATTAACTGCGGCGATCGCAGCGCTGATGGTTGTCGCGCCCGAAAGTTGTCCGAGGTGTAAGATTGCTAGGTTATAGGGAGATTGGGTAAACGCCAGGGTTGTCCAATATAGGGAACCCAACGCCCAGAATGCTTCTAAGGCACACCACAGGGTTAAACCAAACAAAACGCGACTGCACCGCGCTAACAGGGTGGTTGGCTGCATGAAGCGGGAATACAGCCGCATCCCCACAACCCAGGAGAGGACGATCAGGGTTCCCCAAAGGGTGATGAAAAACCAGCAGAATAGGGCGATCGCAAGACTCGCTAACCAGGGAACGCCCATCCAAGTCATCGGATGTACCCCGGTAATCCAAGATAAGGCAAAACCGTGATAGCCTGCCCCCCAGGCGATCGCCAACCCTAACGCCCGCTTGAAACTCACCCCCGGCTGACAAATCAGCACCCACAACGGAATTAAAGCAATCCACCCCAGGAAATATGCATAGACTGGCGCAGATGTCAACCCCATGCCCAGCCCACTCGCAAAGCTAACTGCAAAGGCGAGGGGACTGAAGGCGAGGTTTTTCAGAAAGGAACGCATTGGAAGGGGAGGGAGTTGGGAATTGGGAGTTGGGGGTTGGGGAAGAAGAGGATGGGGGGATGGGGAGGTGGGGAGGTGGGGGGAAGAAGAGGGTGGGGAGATGGGGGGAGAAGAGTTTTGAGTTCTGTAGGTTGTCTACTGGGTATACACAAGTGTATGAACCGCAACTCTAGCAGAGATCCCCCTAAATCCCCCTTACCAAGGGGGACTTTAATTCCGGTTCCCCCCTTTCTAAAGGGGACTTTAACTCCGGTTCCCCCCTTTCTAAGGGGACTTTAACTCCGGTTCCCCCCTTTTTAAGGGGGGTTAGGGGGGATCGAAACCCTGGAGGACAACTCTTCTACACAGTAGCCTACGAACAAGGGGGACTTATTCTGCGGCTTCGAGTTCTTCCTCTTCGCCATTGGAAGGGGGAACTAAGGCGACGGCCGCGATCGCATCTTCCTCATCTAGCCGCTGAACCACAACCCCGGTTGCGCCGCGTGATTGGATGGAAATGGCTTTCACGGCTTGACGGATAATAATTCCCCGCGTGGTGACAAGCATTAACTCATCTTCCTCATTCACCACCCCTAGGGCCGCCAGTTGGTCTTGACCTTTGCGAGACTTAAACTTAGTGGCAATTAGACCTTTACCCGCCCGATTTTGCAAGCGGAATTGGGAGACGGGAACCCGCTTCCCATAACCGTTGGTGGTGATCGCTAAAACCCAAGGCCCATCGCCGTTGAGTACCGGGAGTTCTTCGGAGTCGTCATCAATCTCCTCATTCTCGGTAATCGCTAGCTTGGCGACAATACTCATGGGGAGGATATCCATCCCGACGAGTTCATCTCCCGATTGTAGCTTCATCGCCCGGACGCCGCGTGCGGTGCGACCGATGGGACGCAGTTGTTCTTCGTTGGTTCTAAAGTGGATGGCCATCCCTTTGCGCGAACCGATGATAATGCTATCTTCAGCCGTTGCGCGTCTCACCCAGCGGAGTTGATCGCCTTCTTCTAGGGAAATGGCAATTAACCCGTTAGCGCGAATGTTGCTAAAGGCGGAAAGTTGGGTTTTTTTGATATATCCCCCCTTCGTTAGCATGACGAGGTATTCATCGTCGCTAAATTCGCTGACGGGGACAATGGAGGTAATTCTCTCCTCAATGGGGATGGGTAGCATTTGGACGATGGGAATTCCCCTAGCTGTCCGCGAACCCATTGGGATCTGGTAGGCTTTGACGCAGTAGACGACACCGCGATCGCTAAAGAATAGCAGGCTATCGTGATCGCAACAGGTGAGGAAATGATCAATTCCGTCATCTTCCTTCATCCGGTTGGCGGCTTTCCCCCGCGTTCCCCGACTTTGCGCTTCAAAGGTACTGACGGGCATCCGCTTAATATACCCTTGTTCGGTGATTAGAATCAGCGCCTTTTCGTTAGCAATTAAGTCTTGTTCGGCGAGTTCGCCTTCGGTGGCTTCAATGAAGGTTCGGCGAGGGGTGGCGAATTTTTGCTTAATTTCGCCCGCTTCTCTGACGATAATTTCCAGAATTCGGCTACGATTTGCCAGAATATCGCGTAAATCGGCAATTAAGGTTTGCAGTTCTTCGTGTTCGTGGCGAATTTTCTCGGCTTCCAAGGCGGTTAAGCGGCGCAATTGCATTTGCAAAATGGCGTCGGCTTGCTGTTCCGAGAGTTGGTAAGCGGTCATTAATTCGCTTTTGGCGCTTTGGGTATCGGCCGCATGGCGAATGAGGGCGATAATAGCATCGAGGTGTTGTAGGGCAATTAATAACCCGACTAACAGATGATCGCGTTCTTCGGCTTTCCGCAGTTCGTACTGGGTACGACGGGTAATGGCTTCGATCCGGAAGTCTAGGAAGACGCTGAGGAACTGCTTGAGGGTGAGGAGTTGCGGTTCGCTGTTGACTAACGCCAGCATATTCGCGCCAAAGTTGGCTTGAAGTGGCGTGAGTTTGTAGAGGTTGTTGAGAACAACGCGGGGATAAGCATCGCGCTTGAGTTCGATGACGATCCGCATCCCATCGCGATCGCTCTCATCCCGGATATCGGAAATTCCCTCAATCCGCTTATCATTCACCAATTCGGCAATTTTTTCAATCAGGGCTGCTTTATTGGTCTGAAAAGGCAGTTCGGTGACGATAATAGCCTCGCGATCTGGGCGTCCGCGATGTTCAATGGTTTCAATGGCCGCGACGCCGCGCATGGTGATTGAACCGCGCCCCGTCAGGTAAGCTTCTTTAATCCCTGACATCCCTAAAATTTGCCCGCCTGTGGGAAAATCAGGGCCGGGGATGTACTTCATCAACCCTTCGTTGGTGATATCCGGGTCTTGAATTAAGGCAATTAACCCATCAACTAATTCGCCGAGGTTATGGGGGGGGATATTTGTCGCCATCCCCACTGCAATTCCAGAGGAACCATTGAGGAGGAGTTGGGGAACGCGGGAGGGTAAAACGATGGGTTCTTGCTGCGAACCGTCAAAGTTATCAATAAAATCAACGGTTTCTGACTCGATATCCCGCAACATTGCCTCGGTGGTCAATGCCCGCAAGCGACATTCGGTGTAGCGCATGGCTGCGGGGGGATCGTTGTCTACCGATCCAAAGTTACCATGACCGTCAATTAACGGGTCGCGCATGGAAAAGTCTTGCGCCATCCGTACCAAGGCATCATAAACGGCCGTATCTCCGTGTGGGTGATACTTCCCTAAAACCTCCCCAACCACGCGGGCGCATTTGCGGAATGGTCGATCCGCTGTTAGCCCTAATTCGTGCATCGCGTAGAGGATGCGCCGATGTACAGGTTTGAGTCCATCCCTGGCGTCTGGTAACGCCCGCCCTACAATCACGCTCATGGCGTATTCTAGGTAAGACCGGGACATCTCATTCCGCAGATCCGTGGGAATAATCCGCTCCTGGGAGGTGCTCATACAGTGAAAAACTCCAATAAAATGAGAATTCGGAAGTTATCAGCCCAAAACCTGCGAGAAACGAAGTTTACCCGCAAATTTTTTGCCAAAAACTGAGAGTTCTGTTTAAAATTTTAACAGATTCTATGAGTCTTTGCTGTTAAAATGATCTCCCCAACTGTTACGCGCGGATGGGGTGAAGGCGAGTCGGCGACTAACGGCACCGTGCGCGATCGCGAACCCCCAGTCAAGATGTTTCCGAAAACGGTCTGAAAGCCGATCGATAAAGAAAAGCTTAAAAAACCTCAAATCTTTCAGCAAAAAACTCCCTAGCAACGCTAGAGAGTCCCGAACAAGATTCAATTAAACTAGACCAGCGTAAAATCTTGTTGGCTCAATGAATCTGCTTGAATTCCACTTAAAGAAGCTAGAACCTCACCCGTAGACGCAATTTTGACCAGGGTATTATCGTTCATTTGGCTAAAGGCTAGTTGGTTAAATGTAACTCCTTCAGCTAATCCCAACCGATCTTGACCGACATTAAAATCAAGAATTGAACTAAACCCATATCCTGTAGTCAGAATAAACAGATTTTGACCGTCACCTCCCACCAGGGTATCAAAACCTAAATCGCCTGACAAAGTATCATTTCCCGTTCCTCCCACTAATAAATCATCACCCTGACCGCCGTGTAATAAATTGTTGCCCGCCTCTGCAAACAACGTATCATTTCCATCGTTTCCGTGGAGGGTATCATCTCCTTGACCTCCAATTACTAAATCATCGCCCAAATCTCCATAAATCTTATCTCGATCGGAACCGCCAAATATCGTGTCATCGCCCTTACCGCCGTGTAACGTATTCTCACCGGCTGTTCCATACAAGACATCATTACCGCGATCGCCACCGATAAAGTCATTGCCTGTACCTCCAATCACCGTATCGCAGCTTTTTCCACCATGCAGCGTATCGTTACCTTCACCGCCATATAACAAATCTCTGCCCTGATTTCCAAATAGGCGATCGTCTCCCTGATTTCCTAACAAGATATCGCTACCAGATTCGCCGAAAATTAAGTCATCCCCGAATTGACCATCAATGATATCGGAATCCGCTGTTCCTAGAATAGAGTCATTGCCATTGCTACCATAAATCGTCAGTTCCCACGGTGTAATTGAACGAAAAAGTTGATCGCCTCCCGTGCATCCTCCGTTGTTATTTGTCACCTCCCCAGGATGATTATTAGGAAAAATACTGCCATTTGGTCTCAAATCAAGATTTGTCATCACCTCCCTCAAAAACTCTCTTTGAAGTAAGGCATTATTCAGTTGAGAAATCAGTTGATTATATCCCAGGCTTCCATCTACAGAAGGAGAGGGACTCAAACCTGGATCGATTTCAGGATTTGCGTTAGCATTTCCGGTAGGACTATTAACACTGGTGCTACCAGTATTATTCACAGTTGAGCTACTATTTCCATTGCTTCCACTTGCATTGGATGATAAGCCATCATTTCCAGTATTCGCCTCGATTGGTGCATTGTTACTTCCAGTAGTGGTAGTCGTATTGACTAAGGAACTATTACCACCCAGGCTGGCATCTGCTTCAAGTAGCCCATTACCTCCCAAGTTGACATCAGCATTGAGTAGCCCATCACTGCTATCGAGTAACCCGTTACCTCCCACGCTGGCATCAGCATCGAGTAACCCGTTACCTCCCACGCTGGCATCAGCATCGAGTAACCCGTTACCCCCCACGCTGGCATCAGCATCGAGTAACCCGTTATTGCCCAGACTGGCATCGGCTTCAAGTAACCCGTTATCTCCTAAGTTGACATCGGTATTAACTAACCCACCACTGCTATCGAGTAGCCCGTTACCTCCCAAGTTGATATCGGCTTCAAGCGAACCGTCACCACCCAGACTGGCATCGGCTTCAAGTAACCCGTTATCTCCTAAGCTGACATCAGTGTTGACTAACCCACCACTGCTATCGAGTAACCCGTTACCCCCTAAGTTGACATCGGTATTAACTAACCCGTCACTCCCCAAGCTGACATCAGTGTTGACTAACCCACCACTGCTATCGAGTAGCCCGTTCCCTCCCAAATTGATATCGGCTTCAAGCGAACCGTCACCACCCAGGCTGACATTGGTATTAACTAACCCGTCACTCCCCAAACTGACATCAGTGTTGACTAACCCACCACTACTATCGAGTAGCCCGTTACCTCCCAAGTTGATATCGGCTTCAAGCGAACCGTTACTATCTAGACTGGCATCGGCATCAAGTAACCCGTCAATCTCTAAGTTGGTATCGGCATTGAGTAAACTGTCACTACTATCGAGTAGCCCGTTACCTCCCAAGTTGATATCGGCTTCAAGCGAACCGTCACCACCTAGACTGACATTAGCATCGAGTAGCTCGTTATTATTACTACCGATCGCACCCGATCCCAAGTTATTGGTTGTGATATTGAGTAAATCCATCTCTAGAAATCCTTGGCGTTAGACTTAGTAAGTAATTAATGCGTTTCTACTATTTGTAAGGTTAGATAAGGGCTGAATGAATCGGCAAAAGCAGGTATCCTTGAACTTATGAAAGATAGTTAAGTAACATGCGTAGGTATGCTTTAAGCACAAATTTATGGGGATTGAGGCGAGAGCGATCGCGCTAGCAGAGCAACTGGACAATGACCCATGAATGTCGTTAGATTTGAATCAGTCAGTTCTAGGGCATTGAACGCTAAAAGCTTATTGAATGACGATTATTAAATCGATGAATATCTGACTCTGAGAGTCTAATTTTGGAGAGTAAGGATCGAAAGATTTTGTGTTTGACAAATCGCAGAATAGGAGGGGAAAATATGGTAAAAATATTAGTGATTGAAGATAATTCCGATCTCCGAGAAGAAATGCTGTTGTTCCTGGAGGAAAAACAGATTCAGGCGATTGGAGCAGAAGATGGGGTGGTAGGGTTTGAGTTAGCTCAGGAATTTCAGCCGGATTTAATTTTGTGCGATTTAATGATGCCTAAACGGGATGGTTATGAGACGTTGAGGGCACTTCGCAATCATTCATCTACTGTTCACATTCCGGTTGTTTTTTTGACGGCTTTGTCGGAACGCGCAAATATGCGTAAAGCAATGGAAAATGGCGCAGATGATTATCTGACTAAGCCTTTTACTCCTGATGAGTTGTTGAATACCATTGCTGCTTGCTTAAATAAAGAAAATCATTATCAAAGTCTGGCAAAGATTGAGCGAGAACGTGCTGATGCTCTAGAACAGGAAATTCAACTGCTTAAGGAAATTAATTCAGCTAAAGAAAACCTGTTGAATAAGCTGATTCAAGAAATGTCCGATCCTTTGACTACGATTAATTTGGCTTTGGAAATGGTGGATGAAGCTTCCACGGAAGCCCGTCGCCGACTTTACTTGAAGACTTTGAAAAAGGAGTTTAGCCATCAGGTTCAACTGATTAACCAAGCGACAGATATTAGAAAGCTGCTAACTCCTGAAAATATCCATCTCTTGCGTTATTTTAATATTTCCGGAGAGTCTAATCCTGCGAATGAAACTAAGCTGTAAAATCTCCGGATTGTGGAAATTTAGCTCGTAAATTAATAGAGGTTAACGATTTAATTCCTAGTTCTTCGTTGAGGAGAAACTATTTGGAAGTTCTATCTCTGCTGTTCATCGACGATTATCCAGACTTGATGCTGCTGGCTCAGGAATATCTTGAGCAACGGGGAAAATATCAAGTGGTGACAGCAACGAGCTATGAGGAAGCTTTTTCTCTGTTAAAGTCCTACTTTCCCAGTTGTTTAGTTTGTGATATCAATTCTCCCATTACTCCTAGTTATCGCTTTTTGAAAACCTTACGGGAGCATCCTAAATATCGACTCATTCCCTTTTTATTAATGTCTGATTCAGGGGATTTTCCGGAATTGATTCGAGGCTTAAGTTTAGGGGCAGATGGGTACTTAAAGAAGCCTTTTTTACCTCAAGTGCTACTTCAGGAAGTTCAAGCCGCAGTGCGTCAAGCAACGGCTTTACCGACTAGTGTTTTACTCGAAGTTTTGGGGAAGGATAGCGCCCGTTTAACGGCGACGGAAAAGAAGGTTGTGTATTGGATTATTCGAGGCTTATCTAATCGGGAAATTGCCCAGGAACTTTACATTAGTAAGCGGACAGTTGATACTCATGTTAGGAATATTTTAGGAAAGACGGGTTTGCAAAATCGTACGGAGTTGGCGCACTGGGCTTACGAACAGGGGAATCACTATTCAATATAATGGTTTGATGTTAAGTGAGGGATTTGTTTAATGGGTTTTCAGGGTTGTTTTGGCGATCGCACGCGAGTTCCCCTAGAATGTAGGTGGCGCGAATATTGCGATCGCTCCCCAGTATCATTAAGGTAAAAAGCTGTTCGCTGAAGGCGTCTAACGTTGGCGGAAGTTGCGGCGGGTTGCGAAATTGCATTAATGGGGTTGGGCGAAAATCCAATACCACAAAATCTGCTTCTTTTCCGGTATCAAAGTTACCAATCTTGTCATCTAAAGATAAAGCTCTAGCACCGCCTAAAGTCAGCAGGAAGAAGGCTTGAAAGGGGGAAAGGGGCTGGTGTTGCAGTTGTGTTACTTTATACCCTTCTCCGGCGGTTTGGAGTAACGAAAAACTGGTTCCTGCACCGACATCGGTTGCGAAGCCAACTTTAACCGGATATTCGCTTTTCTTGGCTTGATGGAGTTTAAATAAACCGCTACCCAGGAATAAGTTGGAGGTAGGGCAAAAGGCGATCGCGCTTTGGGCAGCCGATAATCGGTTAAACTCTAGATCGGTGAGTTGGACGCAATGGGCAAAAATTGAACGCTCTCCCACTAACCCCAGGCGATCGTAAACATCCAGATAGCCGTTACAATCAGGGAAAAGTTCTTTCACCCACGCGACTTCATTCTGATTTTCGGATAGGTGCGTGTGCAGGTAAACATCGGGAAACTCTGCGAGGAGTTTACCGGCTAATCTTAATTGCGCTTCACTAGACGTAATCGCAAATCTAGGCGTTATGGCATACAACAAACGGTCTTGATTATGCCATTTTTGAATTAATTCTTTACTATCTTGATACGCGCTTTCTGGCGTATCGGTGAGATAATCGGGCGCATGACGATCCATCATCACTTTACCTGCGATCGCGCGGAGGTTGCGACGCTGGGCTTCTGTAAAAAAGGCATCCACTGACTCTGGAAACACTGCTGTAAAGACTACCGCCGTCGTTGTGCCATTTCTGAGTAACTCATCGAGAAACAAAGAAGCCACTTGTTGCGCGTAAGTTTTATCCTGAAATTTCCGTTCCGTTGGAAAGGTATATTTATTCAGCCATTCTAATAACTGTTCGCCATAGGCTGCAATCATTTCCGTTTGGGGAAAGTGCAGGTGTAAATCAATAAAACCAGGGGAAATTAAATAACCTGAATAATCAATAATCTCAATTTGGCTATACTTTGCCTGTAGGGTTTGATACTCCCCTAGTTCCTTAACTTTACCCTGTTCTACCACTAACAAGCCATCGGGAAGATAGCGAACGCTTTCTGTCTCGGTGGTATAAAACGGATCGTCAGTAAAATCTAGAAAAGCGGCGCGAAACCCTTTGAGAGAATAAGATTGCGACATTTAAAGTTAGGAAATAAACACATTATAGGAGAGTAGCCCCTTGTTTTTGAGATAGCGATCGCCCTGTTCCACCCCGACGAATCAGAACTAGCTCTGCTCCAATGCTAACAGCAATTTCCCCTGGTGCGATCGCCCCAATATCCAAACCAATAGGAGCATAAATACGTTCTAGCTGAGATTGGGAAAACCCGCCATCCGCTAAAGCTTGCAACACCTGGCGCACTCGCTTCTGACTGCCAATCGTACCAATATACTGACAAGGGATAGACCGTTGCAAGAGGGTGCTTAACGCTTCAATATCGTAGGGATAGCCGCGAGTGACTAAGGCGGCGTAGAGTTGGGTGTGGTTGGCAAATTTCGAGATAGCCGCAACGATGGGTTCAGTCAGGATAAAGGAGGCTTGGGGATAATTGTCCAAATTTGCCCATTGGGAACGGTCATCTTGTACCGCTATCTGAAAACCGAGTAAGTCTCCCACCTTAGCTAACTGTATCCCCACATGACCCGCCCCGACAATCAGAAGCAGGGGAGGAGGTTGCAGCGTTTCGCTAAACCCACAAGGGGAGGTGGGGGGATGGGGGGAAAGGTAGGGAAATTGCGCGTTGAGGGGAGTAACGAGGGTGAGAGATTGACCCGATTCTAGGGTATCAACAATTTGCTGCGCGATCGCGATCGCCTCTTCCCCGACCCATCGTTGCAACCATACCTGCATTTGTCCCCCACAAACGCCTTGGGTTTCTCGATGGGGCGTACCGGATAGGTCAATGTTAACGGATTGGGGTTCGTCTGTCGCCAAAACTGCGATCGCCTGACGAATAACCTTCGCTTCTCCTGCACCCCCTCCGATGGTATCAAAGGTTCTCCCCTCGCCGCATATCCCCATTTTCGCCCCCACTTCCCTGGGAACCGAACCTTTCACCCCCGTCACCGTCGCCAGAACCACAGGTTCCTGGTGTAAGCGATGCAGCAGTTGGCGATAAAAAGCGAGGGACATTCAGCCAATCATCAAAAACGTCCTATTTAGGGTATCAGGTATGGGGGAAACAGAGGGTAGAATCCACAACAGAATCTAAAATGCTCGCAGAAACGTTTTTAAAAACCTCTCAGACTCTTCGCCATCGGGATTAAGCTTCAATTAATCCTAAACGATCGAGCAAAAAGGCATATTCAAACGCCACCTCTTTGAGGCTATCATAACGCCCCGATGCGCCCCCATGTCCTGCCCCCATATTGGTTTTGAGTAACAAGACGTTATCATCGGTTTTCATTACCCGAAGTTTAGCCGTCCATTTGGCAGGTTCCCAATAGGCGACGCGGGAATCATTAAAGCCTGCGGTAATCAAAAGATGGGGATATGCTTTCGCCTCAACATTATCATAGGGCGAGTAAGATTTCATGTAATCGTAGTAGGTTTTATCGTTAGGATTTCCCCATTCTTCCCATTCTAAAACCGATAGGGGTAGATCGGGATCTAAGATGGTCGTCACCACATCCACAAAGGGAACATCTGCAACCACAACCTGAAATAAATCTGGGCGCATATTCATCACGGCACCCATCAATAAACCGCCTGCACTACCACCCGAAATGGCAAGGCGATCGCAATTCGTCCAGTTCTGCTCGATCAGGTATTCCGCACAAGCGATAAAATCAGTAAAGGTGTTCTTTTTGTGTAAAAATTTCCCCTCTTCATACCAATGTCTTCCCATTTCGCTACCGCCGCGAATATGGGCAATGGCAAAGATAATACCGCGATCTAGCAAAGACAGGCGAGCAGATGAGAATGAAGCCGGATAATTGGCTCCATAAGACCCATATCCGGTTAAAAATAGGGGATGGGTGCCATCGGGTTGAATTCCCTTTTTATAGACAATGGAAATCGGGATTTTTCGCCCATCGGTAGCGGTGGCAAAAATGCGATCGCTCTGGTATTGGGTTCTATCATACCCGCCTAAGACTTCTGTCTCTTTTTTCAATTCGCGATCGCCCGTATCCAAATGATAATCATAAACGGCATAGGGCGAGACTAAAGAGGCATAATTGAAGCGCAAAACTTGGGTATTAAATTCAGGATTTGTTCCTTCAGAAATGGAATACGTTGGCTCAGGAAATGTGATATAATTATCTTCTCCTATCTTTAGATTCTGAATCCGAATTGTCGGTAAGCCCGCCTTTCGTTCGTAGATAACTAAATGATGGACAAACGCACTCACCCCCGATAATAAAACATCATCGCGATGGGGAAGCACGGTTTGCCAATTTGCTTTCCCAGGTGCATCAACAGGCGCTTTCACCAGCTTAAAATTAATCGCCTCATCATTGGTGACAATATAGAAAGTATCGCCATGATGTTCGATATCATATTCCATTCCCTGTTGGCGCGGATGAACCACCTGAAATTCCCCTTCCGGCTGGTTAGCATCCAAGAAATGGATTTCTGAAGTAACCTTACTCTCCAACCCCATGACAATATAGGCTTGGCTGCGAGTTTTCCCCACCGAAAGAAAGAAAGATTCATCGGTTTCGCAGTAAACTAAAGCATCTTGGCTGGAATCGGTACCCAGGCGATGACGAAATAACTTATAAGGACGATTCGTATCATCTAACGTAGTATAGAAAACCGTGCGGTTATCATTTCCCCAAGCCAAAGAAACATAGGTTTCTAGAATCTGTTCGGGATACAGTTCTTGAGTATTCAAATCCCGAAAATAGAGCGTATATTGTTCTGCCCCTGTGGTATCAATAGAATAGGCTAAAATTTGATGATTGGGGCTAACTTGCAGCGTACCAATACTAAAAAACTCATGTCCTTCGGCGAGTTTATTTTGGTCGAGTAAAACCTCTTCCGGCGCGTCTAAACTCCCCTTTTTGCGGCAATAAATCGGGTAATTTTTACCTTCTTCCGTCCGCGAATAGTAATAATACTCGTCTTTGCGATAGGGAACCGACAGATCCGTTTCCTGAATTCGCCCTAAAATTTCTTGATAAAGCTGTTCCTGCAACCCTTCCGTATGTTGCATCATCGCTTTGGTATAGTCGTTCTCTGCCTCTAGATACGCCACGACCTCTTGACGATCGCGATCGCGCATCCAATAATAAGGATCGATACGCTCATCCCCGTGTAGCGAGAGGACTTTGGGTTCTTGAGGGGCAACTGGGGGCAAAGATGTTTTCCGATCCATATTCACTGATACAATCCACAGGTGAAGGCCTTCTAGGATAGCGGCAATCTTGAAACCTTGGCAAGCTGAATGCAAGGGCTGTAGCTGACTCGCCAAGTAGACTGCTGGCTTATTGAATATTACTGAAGTCTGGTTTTGGGAAAATAACCAGCTTTTGCTCTATCGCTTGCAAGATGACCTCATTCCCCGTAGCGTATTTTTACCAGAATTGGATATCCGCTTGCTAGCGCGCTGCGTGCAAATGTCCGATATTTTGGCAGCCAGACGAGAATTTCTTCAAGGAATCCAACAAAATCGCCAGTGAGTGGCTTTATCATAAAATCTGGTGTAGCTGTAGCCCCAAAGGTTAGAAAAAGCTAAACGGCACTCAAAAATTAACCTGACTCATTTTTGACAGCGCCGCTTGGTTTGCAAGCTACAGCACACCGTCACGCACCCCGCTAAAGCACTCATTTCTCCCTCGATGAAAGCTTCTCACCCGCCTATTATTCGCCCCAAGCAGCATATCCTCGATCTTCAAGACTTACAAGGTTCCTGGCAAGTCTGCTGGAAATTCCGCAACACAACCTTATTTTCAGCTATCTATACCCGCATCGACCAAGTTTTTGTCCTGTGGGCTTTAATGACTCTACTCATGTTTGCTGTCGCGCAACTGCTACCGTTGAGTTGGACTCTACAAGCCGTTATCTGGTCAGCGTTGACTGCCATCGGCGCGATCGCTATGGTGTATTTAACCACCTTTTGGGCGCAAGTCGAGCGCCTGTTATGGTTAGTGTACCTGTGGGCTGCCTTAATTCTAAGCGGGGCGCTGCTCACCGACTTAGGAATTTTCCTCAATTGGGGAATCATTCTCCTCAACCTCTGTCCTTTGTGGCTAGGCATTAGCGCCCTAGGCTATCTTTGCACGGGCATTAGCATTCAATCCCGCGCTTTGATTGTAATGGGTCTGGTTCATCTGGTGAGTATCCAATCTCTCCACTATTGCATGGCTTGGCAATTCCTCATGACAGGTATGATTATCAGTGGGAGCTTATTGGTCTTAGCTCAAGTTGAATGGGATATGCGTCCGCCGATAGAGTACGCCGTTCTCACAGAAGAGCAAAAAGCCTTCAACCGCAAGCAACACGAGCAACGCCAGCATTGTTAACCCAACAAGTAACAAGCAACACTAGCTAAAGGAAGATTCCCCCCCTTGAATAACCCCCCTCAAGGGAATAACTAAAACTACAACTCTAGATAGGCAATCTTACCTGCTAAAAGCCTTAAAGTAGAAACATAGCAAACACGCACTGGATGAAGGTTTCACCGTTATGCTTCAGTGCTGCGTCCTGAAGGAGAGCGACGGCAGGGATGCAGACAGTGCAAGATAGGACTATAGGCGGTTGTGGAGTTTTTGTCGCTTCCTCCACTTCGTTTCTACCAGGGGAAGGTTAAACCCTTCAGCAGAACGGTCTGAGGTAGAGAACGTCTAGAAGTTCAAATTTTATAAATTCACTCAAGGTCTAAGCCATTTATGGCTTAGACCTTCTATATTCAGCACATTAACCGCGCTTTGCTGCGGGTCAAAAAAACTAGGCTTCTCAGCCCTAGTTACCTTTAATCGGAGACGGACTGTCCGAAAGCTGGCATAATAAAAAATTAACGTCGGTTGCTTGTTTGAGAGAAAAGAGTATTTCATCTAACTCCAGCACCCTAAATTATGACCTCTGACGCTGAGATCGAAGCAGCCCTGAGAGCCGCTTTTAATCAATGCGAAGCTGAAAATTGCCCCTTGACAGAACAGCAAAAGCAAATTCTGCTAGAAATTGCGGGTCAATTACTCCAGTCTGCTCAATTGTGCAGTCCGCAGCGAAGAACAAACCCCCTAGACGAATTAACCTCTGAGGAACGTCTAGCCTTACTTCAGTTTGCCAAAGAACAAGACCGCCTTAACCGTCCTTGGAAAGCCAAACTTTTAAACGACTGGCTGCACAATCGCGACTCCGGTTCGGTACAATTTATTCGCGATCGCTATGGCCCCCAGTGGTTAAACCGCGTTAAACCCATTCACCTCGCCAAATACTACGACCAAGCCGCCGAAGTCGGTCTTAAGCTAAAAGTGGGTTCCCGCATCGAAGTCTGCAACGCTTTATGGGAATGGGTACAAAAGGGCGATACAGAAGCTCTAGAATGGTTTCCCTGTACCGTAGTAGGCCTCTACGAATCCTCAGACGAAGATTATACCTACACCAATTGCCTCGTCCGCTTCGAGAACGGCGCAGAATACGAAATCCAAGGTATCTACGAATGGAACCACCCCAACTGGCGATGGACTGTGGATAATTGAGTGCTGAGTGTAAAGTGCTGAGTGCTGAGTGGGAAGAGAGTGCAAAGTTCCGAGTTCCGAGTTCCGAGTTCCGAGAAGTAGAGTAGTAAGTCAGTCTTTCCCCCTTCTTCCCCCCAACCCCTAACTCCCAACTCCCTTCTTCCCCCCATCCCCCCATCTCCCCATCCTCTTCTTCCCCAACCCCTAACTCCCAACTCCCAACTCCCTTCTTCCCCAACCCCCAACTCCCAATTCCCAATTC